>NZ_JAIWOF010000001.1 GCF_020217025.1 Flavobacterium sp.
TCTTTCTCTTTCTTCTGTTGAAATAAATTTATAAAATTTTCAAAGAACTTCCTTTTGCAAACATAGGATGACAAGTTCAAGGACAAGTTCAAGGACAAGTTCAAATTCAAGGGCAAATCATTGCTCGCTTAGCGAGCCAGTGGGATGGTTATCTGGAATAGCAAACGTCTTATCTAGCCCCGATGGGAGTGGAAATCTTTTTTTGCCTTATTTCGAATTCACTTAATATGACAAGGCAAAAAAAAAATTGTAGCGCACAGCGGGACTAAAAGTTTTATGGAATGTTGAACGGGTGCTTCTAAAAAAATTAATCGAAACGTATTGCTTTTACTGGTGAAATTTTGGTGATGATGTAAGATGGAATTAATAAAACCAACAAACAAACGATTACGGTTCCGATATTTAATAATGCGATGTGAAGTAAATTGATACTTACTGGCGCTTCGTTTACGTAATAGTTTTCGGGATTGAGTTGGATTACGCCGAAGAATTTTTGAATTAGTAATAAGGAAATAGCGATTAGATTTCCCCAAAACAAACCGCGAGCGATTAAATAGAAGGCGTTGTACAAAAATATTTTTCTAACATTCCAGTTGTTGGCGCCCATGGCTTTTAGAATTCCGATCATTTGGGTGCGTTCTAAAATTAGGACTAATAATGCGACAACCATATTAATCGTAGCCACCACAATCATTACAATTAGAATAACCAAGATGTTAAAATCAAACAATTTTAGCCATTCGAAAATGCTATAATACTTTTCTTCGATGGTAATACTATTATAAGTAGGTGGAATTTCTTTGTAGACTTCCTCTCCTTTTTCTTTGATTTTTGAAAAATCGTCTACGAAAACTTCGAATGCTCCGACTTCTGTTGGTTGCCATTTATTGATGAGTTGCACGTGACGAATATCACCTATAATATAAGTAGCATCGAATTCTTGAAAACCTGAGTTGAAAATCCCGGTGATTAGAAAGTTTCTTTTATTGGGAAGTTTTCCGTTTTCTTTCATGAAAAAGGTTAGAAACTTATCGCCTACTTTCAAATTAAGACGTTTGGCTAAGTATTCTGAAATCAAAACTTCGGTATTGAGTTCGGATTTTAGATTTGGGATTTTACCATCGACTAGATATTCTTCTAGATTGGTAAAATTATAATCTTTTCCAACACCTTTATATATGATACCTTCGAACGCTTTTTCTGTGCGAATGATTCCAGCTTTGCTTGCTACGGCTTGCACATGACTGATACCTTCTACATTTTTGAATTTGGGATAAAAACTCTGATTGATGGAAATAGGCTCAGTAGTAACTTGCGATTGATTATCGTCGAAATTAGAAATAATAATGTGTCCGTTGAAAGCTGAAACTTTCTCACGAATTTTATCTTGAAGTCCAACACCCGTAGCCACAGCCATAATCATCATAATAATTCCGATGGCAATTGCCGTAATCGCAATTTTTATAATTGGCGAAGAAATACTACTTTTATAACTTTTAGCAGCAATTAGTCTTTTGGCTATGAAATATTCTAAATTCAAGGTTTTAAAAATTATAATTAAGGCAAATATACATAAAGTTTTTGCCACAGATTACACAGATTTACACAGATTAAAAATAGTTATGAAATACAATATATACCGATTTACAACATTAATTGGCTTACTAATACTTTCTGTTTCGTGTGGAAGTAGTAAAAAGGCAATTCCTCAAATAAAACCGAGTACTGATAATGTGACTTTGACTTCTACTTCAACAGATGTCACTTTTAAAACGGGTGCTGAAAACTTTGAAAGTTATTTGCCGTTGTTGAAAGACAAACGCGTTGGAATAGTTACGAATCAAACGGGAATATTAGAAGACAAAAGCAAATTAAGTCCTGAAGACCATGGAGTCCGTTTATCAAAAGAGAAGCATTTAGTTGATTTTTTAATCGAACAAAACATCAACCTTCAGAAAATTTATGCACCTGAACATGGTTTTAGAGGAACTGCTGATGCTGGCGAATTAATCGTCGACGGAAAAGACACCAAAACAAATTTGCCGATTATTTCCCTTTACGGAAACAACAAAAAGCCAAAACCAGAGCAATTAGAAGGAATTGATGTCTTGGTTTTCGATTTGCAAGATGTTGGCGCTCGATTTTACACATATATTTCGTCGTTACATTATGTAATGGAAGCTTGTGCGGAAAATAATATTCCGCTTTTGGTTTTAGACCGACCAAATCCGAACGGAACTATTATTGATGGTCCGATATTAGAAAAGGAACACAAGAGTTTTGTTGGGATGCATGAAATTCCAGTTTTGCACGGGATGACGATTGGTGAATATGCCAAAATGATTAATGGAGAAAAATGGTTAAAAGATAGTATTCAATGTGATTTGAAAGTAGCGCCTTGTTTGAACTATTCGCATGATATGAAATATAGTTTACCAGTAAAGCCTTCGCCAAACCTACCAAACGATCAATCGATTAATTTGTATGCGAGTTTGTGCTTTTTTGAAGGCACGAATGTAAGCTTAGGTCGTGGTACCGAAAAACAATTCCAAATTTATGGTTCGCCTTTTTTACCAGAAACTGAATTTGATTTTAGCTTTACTCCTAAACCAAATTTTGGAGCAAAAGACCCAGTTCATAATGGTAAGTTATGTTTTGGCGAAGATTTAACTGAAATTAGAAAAATACACAGATTGGAATTAAAATGGTTATTGAAAGCTTATGAAAACACTGCTGACAAGACCGTTTTCTTCAATGATTTCTTTACCAAATTAGCCGGAACCAAAAAACTCCGTGAACAAATTGAAGCCGGAATGACTGAAAAAGAGATTAGAAAAACCTGGCAAGAAGGTTTGGAACAGTTTAAGGAAGTGAGAAAAAAGTATTTGATTTATGAATAGAAGAAAATAGAGAAAAGATGAAAGAGAAAAGACTATTACTTTTACTTCTATTAATATTTTCAAGTTGTTTAAAAGAAAATAGAACTATTCCGATTGATAATTGGAACAATCTAATAATTAGCAAATTAAATAAAACAGATTCTTTAATCTACAAACAAGAAGATTTAAAGAAAAATATTGATTTCATATTAGAATTCAGAAAAGATATTGCTGAAGAAATTAACAAATTAAAATCTAAAGAAGGATTTTTAAATTTTGTTGTTTACGAAAATTTTAATTGTGAGTTTAATCCAAAAGACACTGTTCAAATTGATATACCTTTTACCAAAAACAAATTTTATTATAACATATTAATTCTTTCCGATAAAAAAAATTATTCATATGAATTGAGAGGATTTTCAGAAAACAAAAATCAAAAATTTACTAAACTAAGAATCGAAAATAAAGAAGAATACTTAGAACATTTAAATCTAGAAAATATTGGAATTAAAAAGACAAAATATCTTTTGAATGATTTTTCCGTTATTTCAAAAATTACTTGTAATGGAAATGATTTAAATATAGAAGTTATTTCAACAAGATTAAACTAAATTTTTGAGATTCCTAACGGAATGACAAGGTTGCGATAAAACTGAACACTTTTAACTGAACACTGAACACTTCTTAAAGCGGCAACTTCTCCTTCATTTTCTCCACAATATTATAAGCCGCTGGACAAATCGCAACATTTTTTAAAGTTAAATCTGAGATTTGTTGAAACTTTTTTCTATCGGTGTGTGGAAATTCACGGCAGGCTTTTGGGCGGACATCGTAGATAAAACATTTGTTGTCACTATCCAAAAACGTACACGGAACACTTTTTAAAACGTAATCATTATCTTCATCAATACGTAAATATTGATCGATAAATTGCTGTGGTTTTTGACGAAAACTCTTTGAAATTCGTTCAATATCAGCTGAAGTAAACAATGGTCCAGTTGTTTTGCAACAATTGGCACACTCCAAACAATCCGTTTTTTTGAATTCGGCATCGTGTAAATCTTGCATTACATAATCCAAATTCTTGGGTGTTTTCTTTTTTAGCTTGTCAAAATACTTTTTGGTTTCGTTATGTGTATCTTTGGCAAGTTTTCCGAGTTCGTTTAAATTTGGCTTTAGCATTTTATGAATTTTCTACTGCAAAGTTACGATTTTGAATTTCGAATTTAGAATAACGAATGTTGAATTTTGAAATACAAACCATGAAAGACCTTTTCGGAAAAGCCATTTTAGATTACCAAACCAATAATTCTCCCGAAGATTTAATTACTGAAACTTCAATTTCGGAAGCTGATGAAATGAGCGTTGCCTATTTGTTTCGTGATTTTAAAGAGATGCCAAAATTGGAACAAAAAGCATTGCAATTATCCAAGGGAAAAGTGTTAGACGTAGGTTGTGGTGCTGGAAGTCACGCTTTGTATTTGCAAGAAAAAGGTTTTGATGTTACCGCAATTGATATTTCAGAAAATGCAATTAAGGCTTGTGAATTGAGAGGTTTGAAAAACTGTAAAGTTTCAGATGTGTTAGATTTAAATACTTTGGAAAAATTTGACACCATTCTTCTTTTGATGAACGGAACTGGAATTTTCGGAAAAATGAATCAGATTTCGAAGTTCTTGCAAAAACTAAAATCTCTTTTAAACGAAGGCGGACAAATTCTAATTGATAGTTCGGACTTAATTTATATGTACGACCAAGACGAAGATGGTGCTTACGAAGTTCCAGCGAATGGTTATTATGGCGAATTAACGTTCACCATTCAATATAAAGGAGAAACCGAAGACACTTTTGATTGGTTATATTTGGATTATAACACGCTTCAAAATGCCGCAATTGCAAATGGTTTGGAATGTGAATTGATTTTGGAAGGGAAACATTTTGATTATTTAGCGAAGCTATCTTTATAAAAACAAAAAATCCCAAAACTATCGATTTGGGATTTTTTGTTTATTTAAATGTCAAAGGCATTTTTAAGTTTATGCTAACTGGCTTTCCTCCTCTTGAAGCAGGTTGCCATTTTGGAGCTTTTCGTAAAACTCGAATTAATTCAACTGCCGAATTCGTTCCTAAATCACGAACTACTTTTATATTTTTCACTTCGCCATTTTCATTCACCGTGAATTCAAAAATAATTTGTCCCTTTTTCTCAACTGTTTGAGTATCAAAATTGGCAATTATGTAATCGTAAAATTTATCAATTCCTCCATTTTGAAATTTGGCTTCGATAAACTCACCTCCTAAATACACTTCATCTTCTCCTCCTAATTGTGAAAAACTTAAGTTAGAAAACAAAACAAATACAGCTAATACTAAAAACTTCTTCATATAATTAAGGAATATTCAAATATTTATGGGTTTGCAACGAAACTCTCCATTTCGGATTGTTCATCACATAATCCACAATTAAAGGTGTCATTTCTTCTTTTTTACTCCACTCAGGTTGTAGAAATAAAATCGCATTTGGATTTACTTTAGCAGCTTGTTCTTCGGCAAAAATGAAATCGTGTTTGTTGTAGATGATTACTTTTAATTCATTAGCAATATCATAAGCACTTTGAACTGGTAATTTATTTTTCTTTGGAGACAAACAAAACCAATCCCAAGTTCCAGAAACTTCATAAGCTCCAGAAGTTTCAATATGTACTTTTAAATTTTGTGCTTTTAATTTTGAAGTCAATAAAGTCATATCCCAAGTCAAAGGTTCTCCTCCTGTTACCACTACGGTATCGGCGTATTTTTTGGCATTGGCAACAATTACATCGGTATTCGTTGGTGGATGTAATTCCGCATTCCAACTTTCTTTCACATCGCACCAATGGCAACCTACATCGCAACCGCCAATTCTAATGAAATAAGCTGCTGTTCCTGTATGATATCCTTCGCCTTGAATCGTATAAAACTCCTCCATTAAAGGCAACATTTCGCCTTTTTCAACCGCTAATTGTACTTCTTTTTGTAACATCTTAAATAAAAATAGTGGGCAAAGATACGACTTGGAAGTTAGAATTTAGAAGTTAGCCCTCAGAATTTTGAAATTGTACTTGTCATTGTCCTTGAAATTTCCTCGGATTTTAACTACATTTGAAATTCAAAACACATCGAAATGAGCAAGACAGAAGATTTTAGCAAACATATAAACGAAGGTTACGCTTGTAAAGGCGAATTCATCACATTAGGTGGTGGAATTTTAGATGGCGAAGCGGTTCCAAATACACACATAAACATTCCATTAAAAACCTTAAACCGTCACGGATTAATTGCTGGAGCAACCGGAACTGGAAAAACCAAAACCATTCAAGTGCTTTCCGAACAATTATCGCAAAATGGAATTCCGGTTTTAATGATGGACATTAAAGGTGATTTCTCTGGAATTGCAATGCCTGGCGAAGAAAAATCGTTTATTACAGAACGTCACGCTAAAATTTCGATTCCTTATGAAACGAAAGCTTTTCCGGTAGAATTAATGACCATTTCAGAACAAAACGGAGTTCGACTACGAGCAACGGTTTCTGAATTTGGACCTGTTTTATTCTCTCGAATATTAGATTTGAACGATACGCAAGCCGGCGTTGTTTCAATCATTTTTAAATATTGCGATGATAATAGTTTGCCATTATTGGATTTGAAAGATTTCAAAAAAGTTCTTAATTACGCAACCGAAGAAGGAAAAGCAGAATTTGAAGTCGAATACGGAAGAATTTCAACCAGTTCAACTGGTTCGATTTTGAGAAAAGTTATCGAATTAGAACAACAAGGCGCGGAATTATTCTTTGGTGAAAAATCATTCGATATTCAAGATTTGATGCGAATTGACGAAAACGGAAATGGTTACGTGAACATCATGCGATTAACCGACATTCAAGACAAACCGAAATTATTTTCGACTTTCATGTTGAGTTTATTAGCCGAAATTTACAACACCATGCCCGAACAAGGCGACGCTGGACGACCTGAATTAGTAATTTTCATAGATGAAGCCCATTTGATTTTTGACGAGGCCAGCAAAACATTATTAAATCAAATTGAAACGATTGTGAAATTAATTCGTTCGAAAGGAATTGGAGTGTATTTTATTACGCAAAATCCGATGGATGTTCCAACAGGCGTTTTGGCACAATTGGGTTTAAAAATTCAGCATGCATTAAGAGCTTTCACGGCAAATGATAGAAAAGCAATTAAAATGACCGCTGAAAATTATCCCGATACCGATTTTTATGAAACCGATGAAGTATTAACATCGTTAGGAATTGGAGAAGCTTTTGTAACCGCATTAAGCGAAAAAGGAACACCTACACCATTAGTAGCCACCATGATGCGAGCTCCAATGAGTAGAATGGATGTTTTAACTGAAAGTGAAATTGAAGCAAGTATTGCAAAATCGAAATTGGCGAAGAAATATAATGAGGTTGTTGACCGAGATAGTGCTTACGAAATGCTAAATAAAAAAATTGCCGAAGCACAAGAAGTCGCAGCCGAACAAGAAGCAGAAAAACCAACCCGAAAAGCAAAAGAAGAACCAAGCACGGCTGAAGTAGTTGGGAAATCAATTACCAAAGTGGTTACGAGTGCGAGCTTTATTCGCGGCGCTTTTGGTTTATTAATGAAAATGTTTAAACGTTAATGAAAGGATTTATCACTATAGGATTACTAATACTTTCTAATGTTTTCATGACATTGGCTTGGTATGGACACTTAAAATTTAAAGAATTAAAATGGTTTGAAAACGCTGGGTTAATCACTATTGTTTTAATCAGTTGGGGATTGGCTTTGTTTGAATATTTCTTTCAAGTTCCTGCGAATAAAATTGGATATCAAGGCAATGGCGGTCCGTTTTCATTAATGCAATTGAAAGTGATTCAAGAAGTAATTACTTTGGTGATTTTTGTGATTTTCTCATTGGTTTTCTTTAAAAATGAAACATTTCGATGGAATCACGCAGTAGGATTCTGTTTTTTAGTATTGGCAGTTTATTTTATATTTAAGAAGTAAGAAATGAAAAAATATTTCATCCAAAAAGCACCATTCGTAGTTCCAACCACTGATGGAAAATTGATTGAAGAACATCACGGATTGGCAACCACAAACAATTCAGCGATTTCGATTGCACATATGATTGCGCCACCTGGTTGGAGCGAACCTTTTCAAACTCCAGAATTTGATGAATACACCTATATCATTAAAGGGAAAAAACAATTTATCATCGAAGATGAAACAATAGTTTTAGAAGCAGGTCAATCAATTAAAATTGAGAAAAACACACGCATTCAATATTCAAATCCGTTTGATGAAGCTTGTGAATATTTGGCGATTTGTACTCCTGCGTTTAGTATGGATGCTGTAAATAGAGAAGATTAAAAAAGAGGCAATTGCCTCTTTTTATTTATTTTAACAACTCTAAAATCTTATTTTCAACTTCTTCTGAATTCCAATTTTCTTGAATATTATCCATTTTCAAAACTTCTTGCATAATTTCATTTTGAAAATCGCCAATCGCCATGGCTTCTGAATAAGGTTGTAAACTAAAAGTTACACGGCTATATAACGGCATCCATTTTTCTGGATGTTTGTCGGAAAACCATTTTTCGATTTTCTTTTGTAATAAGAAATTAGTATCAGCGGTTTTTGCACTCATTTCTTCAAAATTTCTTCTCGAAAGTTCAGCAATCGCATCGGCATTTGGCTTTCTTGAAATTTCATAAGCTTTAAAAATTCGATCCCAATCGTCGCCATATTGTTGCATTAACTCATTCAGAATCGTAATATCTTCAAACCCTGCATTCATTCCGTGACCGTAGAAAGGTACAATCGCATGCGCAGAATCACCAATTAAAGCAATTTTATCGTTAAATGTCCAAGGGAAACACTTCATAATCGCCAAATAACTATTCGGATTTCTGAAAAAATCGCGCACTAAATCTGGAAGTGCTTCTTTTGTATCTGGAAAATAGTTCTCAAAAAACGAAACTAATTTTTCTTCATTTGTTAAGGATTCAAACGAATTTTCGCCTTCAATTGGCATGAACAAAGTACAAGTAAACGAGTTGTCTAAATTAGCCAATCCCATCAACATGAAATTTCCTCTTGGCCAAATGTGTAACGAATGAATATCAATTTTTGGAGAACCATCTGCATTAGCAGGAATATGCAATTCTTTGTAACCAATTTTCATGAACTCTTGCGAATAATCAAACATCGATTGACGTTGCATTCTGTGTCTAATTCTCGAGAAAGCACCATCTGCTCCGAAAACTTTATCGTATTTTAACTCGGTCCAATCACCTTGTTCGGTTTCGCCTTCCCATAAAGTTGCGGTGGCTAAGGTTACATCCCAAATTTTACGCTCGAAGAAAAATTCTACTCCTTCAGCTTCCGCCAAATCCACCATTTTTCTATTCAAAACGCCTCTTGATAGAGAAAAAATAGCTTCACCTTCTTTACCATAATATTGATAATTCAGCATTCCATCTTGTAAATGAATCGCTCTTTTATCCACTGGAATTCCGATTTTTCTAATTTCTTCATCTAAGCCAACATCTTCCAATGCTTTCCAACCGCGATTTGACATCACCAAATTAATGGAACGACCTGAAAACTCAACCGTTCTAATATCGGGACTTCTGTCGAAAACATGTACTGTATGTCCGGCTCTTTTTAAATAGATTGCCAATAAAGTTCCTACTAATCCAGAACCTACAACAGCAATTTTTTGTGGCGTTTGCATGAAGATTTTTGTAAAAATTTGGACTGCAAAAATACGGAATAATAAATTTCCAAGCCCGAATTTTATTAGATTTTTCATTTTGAATTCAAATTTTGTTTAATTATTTTTAATATTAGTTAAACAAAATGTATCTTTGAATAAAAATTGCTATGAGAAAGATTACGAAAGACGAATTGTTCTATATGTCAAAAGTGCCGCGACTGAACTTAGTCAATTGTGTTACCGGTTACAAATCGGCTAATTTGATTGGAACCGTTTCAACTGAAGGCGTATTAAATGTTGCCGTTTTCAGCAGCGTTACGCATTTGGGAAGCGAACCACCTTTGTTAGGATTTATTTT
>NZ_JAIWOF010000002.1 GCF_020217025.1 Flavobacterium sp.
AAGACCTACAACGGTTCCAAGAGACACTTATAAAAACATAAAAGAAACCGGATTCTTTACTGTAAATCATATTACCGAAGAAATGATTGCTGATGCGCATCATACTTCTTCAAGTTATGACGAACATATTTCGGAATTCGACAAAACGAACTTAGAACCCGAATTTATTGACGACTTGAAAATCCCTTTTGTAAAAGGAAGTCCTGTACAATTACTTTGTAAATATGTGAACGAATACAAAATTGAAGAAAACGATTGTATTCATATTATCGCCTCGATTGAAACCATTTATGCGGATGAAAACTTATTTCACGATGACAATTGGATGCAATTGGATAGAGGAAATGTAGTAGCTATTAATGGTTTAGATGGTTATGCTGTTCCAAAATTAGCAGACAGATTTCATTATGCGCGACCAGATAAATCTTCAACTTCGATGTTGTAATGGCACATAAAAAAGTAAATCTTCCTGAAAAAATCTGTAAAACCTGTCAACGTCCTTTTTCATGGCGCAAAAAATGGGAGAAAAATTGGGAAGAAGTTATGTATTGCAGTGATAAATGTAGAATGAATAAAAACAAATAGCATGAACGGATTAATATGGTTTAGAAACGATTTGCGCACGATTGACAATCATTCGTTGTACAATGCTTGTAGAGAAAATGAAAAAGTAATAGGCATTTATTGTTTAGATCCGAGACATTTCGAAACAACTCAATACGGTTTCAAGAAAACAGAAAAATTTAGAACGCAATTTCTTTTAGAAACTTTAACCGAATTACAACAAAACTTAGAGGAGAAGAATATCTCCTTATTAATTTATTATGGTTATCCAGAACAATTAATTCCTGAAGTAGCTGAAAAACATCAAATTGACACGATTTATAGTCAAAACGAATGGACACAAGAAGAAGTAGATGTTGAAACTGAAGTGCGAATTCCTGCGGTGAATTGGAAAACGTATTACGATCAATTCTTATTCCATCCAGATGATGTTCCTTATGAAGATTGGGAGAAAATACCAGAAGTTTTTACAGAGTTCAGAAAACAATTGGAAAAGAAAATTCGAGTGCGACCAACCGTTGCCATTTCAGCAAAACCAATTTCAAATCTAATTGAAGAAAAAACCTCAATTCCTACATTAGAAGATTTAGGATTTGAAGATTTCAAACAACCAAATAAAACTGCTTTTCCATTTAAAGGTGGCGAAAATCAAGCAAAAAAACGCATCAAAGAATATTTTTGGGACACCAAAAAACTAGCGGTTTACAAGAAAACTCGTAATGGTTTGGTTGGAAAAGATTATAGTTCAAAACTTTCAGCTTGGTTGGCAAATGGTAGTATTTCGGCACGAATGATTTATTGGGAAATCCAACAATTTGAGAAAAAAGTAGTCAAAAACGAAGATACGTATTGGTTGATTTTCGAGTTGATTTGGCGTGATTATTTCAAATACATTTCACTAAAACACGGAAACAAAATATTTCAATTGAACGGTATTTTGCAAAAAGAATACCATTGGAACCAAAATACAAAAGCTTTCAATCAATGGACAAATGGTACTACGCCCGAACATTTCGTGAATGCCAACATGATTGAATTGCAGAAAACAGGTTGGATGAGCAATCGCGGCCGTCAAAATGTTGCGAGTTATTGGGCAAAAGAATGGGAACAAGATTGGCGCATTGGGGCGGCTTATTTCGAAAGCATGCTAATTGATTACGATGTGCATAGCAATTATAGCAATTGGATGTACAATGCTGGCGTTGGCAATGACCCAAGAGATAGAAAATTCAACATCAAACGTCAAGCGGAACTATATGATGGCGATGGAAAATTTCAAAAAATGTGGTTAATTCCTGAATTATTTTAAATGAAAACACTTCGATTACTTTTGGGCGACCAACTCAATTCGGAACATTCTTGGTTTGATGAAGTCAATCCAGATGTGATGTATGTGATGGCAGAAATGCGTCAGGAAACGGATTATGTGAAACATCACGTTCAAAAAGTGGTGGCATTTTTTCTTGCGATGCGAAATTTTTCTGAGGAATTAATACTTAAAGGTCATCAAGTGATTTATTATACAATTTCGGATGCGAATAATCCTCATAATTTAGAACAATTGATTTTGGATTTGATAGAGAAGAATAAAATCGAGCAATTTGAATACCAATTTCCTGATGAATATCGATTGGACGAACAATTGAAATCCATCTGCGAAAAACTTTCCATTCCCAAAAAAGCTGTCGATTCGGAACATTTTTATACTTCTAGAACTGAATTAGGTGATTTTTTCAAAGGAAAAAAGCAACTTTTGATGGAAAGTTTCTATCGCATGATGCGAAAAAAACACGCTGTTTTAATGATAGGTGATCAACCTTTAGACGGAAAATGGAATTTTGACCACAACAACCGCAATCAATATAAAAACGAAGTTCCGATTCCGTTTCCTTTGGAATTTCATAAAAAAGTGAGTGAAATTGTTGACGAAATTGAAAGTCAAAACATCATCACTTTTGGAAGTATTGATGTGGAAAATTTCAATTGGCCGACTTCAAGAAACGAAAGTTTGCAATTGATTGACTATTTCTGTGAGCATTTTCTAGAGCATTTTGGAACGTATCAAGATTCCTTGTTTTCTGGGCATAAATTTCTGTTTCATTCTCGTTTGTCCTTTGCGATGAATTCCAAAATGATTAGTCCGAAAGAAGTGGTTGATGCTGTGGTTTCGTATTATTATCAAAATCAAGAAACGATTGAATTGGCGCAAGTAGAAGGTTTTGTGCGACAAATTATCGGTTGGCGCGAATATGTCAGAGGAATTTATTGGAAAGAAATGCCGAATTATGCCCAAATGAACACCTTAGAAAACTACAATCCGCTACCTGATTTCTTTTGGACAGGAAAAACCAAAATGAAATGTATGCAACATTCGATTTCTCAAAGTTTATCGGAAGCGTATGCGCATCATATTCAGCGATTGATGGTGATTGGAAATTTTTCCTTGTTAGCCCAATTGCATCCTGACGAAGTGGACGCTTGGTATTTAGGCGTTTACATTGATGCGATTGAATGGGTAGAAATGCCGAATACTCGCGGCATGAGTCAATATGCTGATGGCGGAATTGTAGCAACAAAACCTTATGTTTCTTCAGGAAGTTACATTAATAAAATGAGCAATTATTGTGGCAGTTGTCATTACAACGTAAAAGAGAAATTGGGCGATAAAGCCTGTCCGTTTAATAGTTTGTATTGGCATTTTTTAGATGAGAAAAAACAGCATTTTGCAAACAATCAAAGAATGAGCATGATGTTAGCTTTACTAAGAAAAATGAAACCTGAAGAATTAGCCGCTACGAAAGAAAAAGCGATATCGATTTTGGAGGATATCAATAATTTATAAAAAAACCGAAGCTTTTAAAACTTCGGTTTGGTTATTTATTTATTAAAATTAATCCTATTCCCATTTGTCAGTTCTTTTTTGTTGATCATTTAGAGTTAAATAGTGAATAGCAATCAACAACTGAATATTAGGATCGTCTAAATCGAATTCTTTCGGATTTTTATAAATACTTTGTTGTAACCAGCCTACTGATTCAAAATCTCCTGCTTCAATAAGTCTATCCGCATAATTTTTAACTTCTGGATTATTTTTTCCAAGTTCAGTCAAAAATTTTTGATATTTCCCATTATATTTTGAACCTAAATTTCTTAATTCCAAACCAGTATCTGGATAAGTCGCTTTTCCGAACTCCCATATTTCGTCAAACGTAGATTTTGAAATAGAATTGTAAAGTTCTTTTTGTTTTTCAAAATCCACTTTTTCTAAAATCGGGTGCCAACCATTTTCTAATAATCCAGGTAATATTTTAGAAAAACAGACTTTAAAATCAGATTTTTTATTTTCAGATATTTGGTTTTTAAAAAAGTCTCTTATTTTATTCAAGTCAGAGATTTGATCAGTGGAAAAGTTATTCTCTAGTTCAACTGTTGAATATTGAGATTTACAAGAGAAACTCAGTTGCAAAATTATTATTCCAAATATCAATATTAATACTTTTCTCATATTACAAAACAAAAAACTTTAAGAAACTGAAACAAGTTCAGTTTGACAAAAAAATTATTAAACTTGTATATGTCCCCAATTTTGACCCCATTTAATGCGATAAATTTGCATTTCGGAAACATTAAATTCTTTTGCGGTTTTTCTAACGCTGAACTTTTCACCTTGTCGCTTCATTTTTAACTTTATTCGCATTACTTGAGTAGAGGTTAATTTTCTACCATCACGTTTAATGTTATCTTCTTGAAACTTCTTAAAAGCGGCTTTTACAGCTGGACTTTTATGACCGTGAGCTCGCATCTCATTATAAGTTGCCCATTTCAAATTATACAACTGATTGTTCATTTTATCATAATCAAGATGTAAAACATATTCTTGGTCTTCACTTACTCTTGGAATAAAAAGCTCCGCCACCATTTTATGAATGGCATGAGAATAATAACTTTTTTTTCCATTAACGGATCTAACATAACGTAAAAATAGAAAACCTTCAGTAGGAGCTCCTTTTAAAATTTTACCATTTTCAATTGTATCGGTAAAACTTTTGAGTCTTCCATAGTTTGAAACGGCATACCTAACTTTTCCGGGCACTTGGATGGGGTATTCTTTCCATTGCTCAATTACAAAGTGACTCATATTTTTGTCTTTAAATAAATTAAGGGGCGAATTATTTAAGACTTTCGTCTGATTTAATGCAAGATATAAATTATTTGTTAAACTTGATTTTGTTCCCAACATTCATTTTCTGAGATTTCGCAAAAGCACCACACATGTGAAATAACATTCTTGCTCCTACGTTTCCATCCCAATCGTCATCACCTGGCGCTACTTCTACTAAATCAAATCCGATGATTTCTTTATTTGTTTCTGCTAAACGATTGAATAAATAAGCGGCTTGTTCAAATGAAAATCCGCCTGGAACTGGAGTTCCTGTGTTGGGACAATACCAAGGATACATTCCATCAATATCGAAAGAAATACAAACTTTTTCTGGTAACGAAGCGATGATATGATCACATTGTTGTTGCCACGTTTTGCCTTCAAAAGCTTCTTGTTTTAAATCCATATCGGTATGCACTAAAACTCTATCTTTCAACGCTACTTCTACTTCTTGCTCACAAAAATCGCGAATACCCACTTGTACAATTTTAGAAATTTGAGGAATTTGTAACGCATTGTACATAATAGAAGCGTGCGAATAAGTAAATCCTTCGTAAGCAATACGCAAATCCATATGCGCATCTAAATGTAAGATTCCGAAGTTGTCGTATTTAGTGGCTAAAGCTTGATAATACCCAAGAGGAGTTGAATGGTCTCCACCGAGTAGCACCACTTTTTTACCTTGATTCATCCAATGTAAAACACGGTCTTTTACTTCTTGATGCAATTCCTTACACACTTTATTGATTTTATCTAAATCCGCTTGTAAGGCTGGAAAAGTCGCCACATCTTCTCCACTTTCTAAAGCTTCGATTATGGGTTGGGCTAAACTTTTATATTTTTCAGAATTCTTTGCCCAATGCTCAGGCGCTTCATCCATGTAAATTCCTAATTTCCATAATTCAGGAAATTCTTGGTGATTTAAATCCACTTGAAAAGAGGCATCTAAAATAGCATCTGGCCCTTCCGAAGCACCGGCTCCATAACTCACCGTAACTTCCCAAGGCACTGGAATTACAATAATTTCACTTTGCTCTGCCGAAAAAGGCAAACCAAAAATAGTAGCATCGGCTAACCCAGGTTGAGAAGGGTCAAAATTTTCTATGATTTGTTGTTTGGTCATTTTTTTTGTTTCAAGTTTCAAATTTCAGGTTTTGAACCCGAAGTTATTATTTATTTAAAATTAACTGTTTCAATATTTGCCCAAATTCGTACATATCTTCGAATGAACAATAGAATGGTGCAGGCGCTAAACGAATTACATTTGGCTCTCTCCAATCCGTAATTACGCCGTTTTTCATTAATCTATCGAATAACTCTCTTCCTTGTCCGTGAAGGTATACTGACAACTGACATCCGCGCTCTTCTTGGTTTGATGGTGTTAAAATTTCAAAGTCAGCTCCTTCTAATTCTTTGTCGATTTCGTGTAAAATGAATTCTAAATAAGAAGTTATTAAATTTCGTTTTGTGATTAGTTTATCCATCCCAACCTCAGCAAACATTTCTACCGAAGCTAAATAAGGTGCTAAAGATAAAATTGGGAGATTACTAATTTGCCATCCATCTGCTCCATGAACAGGGTCAAAATCAGGTTCCATTTTAAAACGACGCTCTTTATTGTGTCCGTACCAACCCGCAAAACGTTTTAATTCTTTATCGTTATGATGTTTTTCGTGAACAAAAAATCCCGAAGCATTTCCTGGTCCAGAATTCATATATTTATAACTACACCAAGCAGCGAAGTCTACGTTCCAATCGTGCAAATCTAACTTGATGTTTCCTGCAGCGTGAGCTAAATCCCAACCTACATAAGCGCCTTGTTTTTGTCCGGCTGCTGTAATGGTTTTCATATCAAACACTTGTCCAGTGTAATAATTCACTCCACCTATTAAGACTAAAGCTAATTCACTACCTACTTCCTCAATTTTAGCCAAAACATCTTCTAATCGAATATTTGCTTCTCCATCTCTTCGTTTGATTTCAACGATAGCGTCCTTTGGGTCATAACCGTGAAATTTTACCTGACTTTGGAACATGTATTGGTCGCTTGGAAACGCTTTTTCCTCACAAATAATTTTATATTTCTGTGGTGTTGGATTATAAAAAGACACCATTAATAAGTGAAGATTTACTGTTAAAGTATTCATTACTCCTACTTCTTTTGGCTTTGCCCCAACGATATCACTCAAAGGAACTGCAAAACGCTCCTGATAATCCCACCAAGGTTTATCAGAATAAAAATGACCTTCTACTGCCAAATTAGCCCAATCATTCATTACTTCGTCAACGTAAGTTTTGGTTCTTTTTGGTTGAAGTCCGAGAGAATTTCCTGTAAAATAAATTACTTGTTTTCCGTTTACGTGTGGAAAATGAAATTCATCTCTGTATTTTCTCAATTCATCTTGAGCATCTAAACTTTGTGCGAATTCGCGCGTATTTTGAAAAGTCATCTGTTTGGTTGTTTGGAAAACAAAAGTAGTTAAAAGTTAGAAAGTGTCAAAGCAATAAAAATGTGAAAATTGGATTTCAGATTAATACTAACAGACTTTACATTTTTTGTGATTAGAAATAAAAAATCCCAACCTTTCGATTGGGATTATATATTTAGATGATTAACATCGCATCTCCGTAAGAGTAAAAACGATATTTCTCTTTGATAGCTTCTTCGTAAGCTTTTTTCATTAAATCGTGACCACAGAAAGCTGAAATCATCATTAATAAAGTTGATTTTGGCGTATGGAAATTAGTAATCATACAATCTGCAATACTAAAGTCGTAAGGAGGATAAATAAATTTATTTGTCCAACCGGTGTAAGGATTTAACGTTCTTTGAGAAGAAACCGAACTTTCCATAGCTCTCATTGAAGTTGTTCCTACACAACATACTTTTTTCTTTTTAGCTTTTGCATTATTTACGATATCACACGCTTCTTGCGTAATAATCATTTCTTCCGAATCCATTTTGTGTTTCGATAAATCTTCTACTTCAACTGGATTAAATGTTCCTAAACCAACGTGTAATGTTACTTCTGCAAAATCAACTCCTTTGATTTCTAAACGTTTTAATAAATGTTTAGAAAAGTGTAAACCAGCAGTTGGAGCTGCAACAGCACCTTCTTCTTTTGCATAAATCGTTTGGTAACGCTCAGCATCTTCTGGAGTTACTTCACGATTGATATATTTTGGTATTGGAGTTTCTCCAAGTTCTACTAATTTTTCTCTGAATTCTTCATACGAACCATCGTATAAGAAACGTAATGTTCTTCCACGAGAAGTCGTATTATCAATTACTTCAGCAACTAACGAATCGTCATCGCCAAAGTATAATTTATTTCCGATACGAATTTTACGAGCTGGATCTACTAAAACATCCCACAAACGTTGCTCTGCATTTAATTCTCTTAATAAGAAAACTTCAATACGAGCACCTGTTTTTTCTTTATTTCCATATAAACGTGCTGGAAAAACTTTGGTATTATTCAAAACCATTACATCGCCATCATCGAAATAATCAATAACGTCTTTGAATAATTTGTGCTCGATAGTATTTGTTTTTCTGTTAACCACCATTAAGCGAGATTCATCTCTGTTTTCGGTAGGAAATTCAGCTAATAATTCTTCTGGTAAATTGAAATTGAAATGAGATAATTTCATTTAAAAATATTTAAGAGTTTAAAAGTTTATGTGTTTAATAGTTTTCTTACTCAAAACACAAAAATTCAGTTCGCAAATATACGATTATGAAATAGGCGTTGTCAAGTAAAAAGCGGTTTATTTTACAAAACCCTTTGTTTACTAGACAACGCCTAAATTTAAAACTAAAAAACTAACTACTTAATTATAATTTTCTTTGTTGCAATGTTATTATCAACATCTTGAATTCTTACCATATAAATTCCCGATGCCAAATCAGAAACATTGATTTGTTTTTGATTTGAATTTAACACTTTTTGCCCTTGAATGTTATAAATTTCTATGGATTGAATATCTAATTCCGTTTCAATGTTTAAAATATCGCGAACTGGATTTGGATATAAAGAAACTTCTAAATTGTTTTGGTTGAAATCTGAAGATAAAAGTGTGTTGTTTGTGTATAAACTAGTAATATCAGCTTGATCTAAAGCATAATTAAAAATTCTCAAATCGTCAAATTGCATTGTTATAGTGTCATTACCAATTCTAAAATTAGTTCCAGTTCCTGTATTTAATAATGGTCTTGCCACTGTTCCTACTAACATACCATCTAAATATAATTTAAGATTTGTACCATCAAAAATCAATACTAAATGTCTCCATGTATTTACAGCGTAAGTTCCTCCAAAATCATGATCATAAGAATAACCTTGAAAAAAGATATTCCCATTTGGCCCAAAATAAGCTCCAAAAGTTCTATTAGCTGCAGCTGTTCCGTAAGAAAACAAACTTTTATAACCTGCATGACTTGGCGTTTTATACCAAAAAGAAATTGTTCTTGGGTTACCTTCAGTTGGTGCTGATGCATTACAAAAAGTTCCATTATTTGAATTTCCCACAACTTGTATTGCATTGTTTGAAACGGCGTTTCTATCTACAACAAAAGAAGTCGTTGATGGAACATTTGCAAACGGAGTGTTTCCATTAATATTATTATATGTATTATTAAAAGTATATTCTGCTAATAAAATTGGAATTGCAGTTGTGGTAAAACTTGACACAGCACTAGTTGAAACACCAGCTGAATTGGTAGCTTCTACTTGATAATAATATGTAGTTGAAGGCGTTAAACCCGTTAAACCAACATTTCCTGTCACTGTTGTATCGCCAGAAACCGAAAACCCAGTAACTTGATTAGTTAAACTTCCGCTAGATAAACCATATCTTACCAATGTAGTAGTAGCTAAACCTTTGTCCCAAACTGCATAATCTATGGAAGCAGTATTTGTTGAAATTGATGATGCAGCAACACTATAAATTCCAGGAGTTTGAGATGGAGTAGTAAAACTTCCTACTGCAGTTGTTGCTGTTCCAATAGAATTGGTTGCCTCAACTTGATAATAATAAGTAGTATTTGATGATAGTCCAGAAAGGTTGGCAAAACTTGCAACTGCTGTTGTTAAAGAAGTTGAAGAACCTGTGGCTTGATTTGTTAGACTTCCACTAGATAAACCATATCTCACTAAAGATGTTGTGGCATATCCATTAGCATTTAGTGAATAATTTATCGTTGCTCCGTTGTAAGTTGCTGGACTAGAAGTAACTGAAATTGTTGGTGCTGCTGAAAGAGTTGTAAAAGAA
>NZ_JAIWOF010000011.1 GCF_020217025.1 Flavobacterium sp.
TCTCTTTTCTGCTTTAATAAAGTGTCTTTTTCAAACAAAGCAACTTCATCAGGTAAAGACGTAAAAACATATTTATTATTGTAATCTGAAATAGCTTTAAACTTTTTAATCTTAACATCTGCAACCGCAATTTCTTTCTTAAAGTCATTTAAGTTCAAACTAAAATCATTCTCATCTTTACGCTCAAAAATCCATTTTGCATTTTCATCTATTAAATTGAAAGTTGGATTAGCAGCTATTCTCTTTTTACTATTTGCAATAACATTATCATAATTAGCATTTAATGGTTGGTATTTAGCAGGTTCAATCTTATCCCAAGGCAATGCGCTTTCTTCATCACGTTCACCCATATCAAGGTAAGAAAAACGATCTGGGAAAACAATATCACTCTTAACTCCTTCACGTTGCGTAGAACCACCATTAATTCTGTAAAATTTTTGAATAGTAGTTTTTAACGCTCCTAAATCACCGTAGGAATTCCCTCTAATAAACTGATTTAAATCAATTACATTCTGAACGGTTCCTTTACCGTAAGAATGTTTACTTCCTACTATAATTCCGCGTTTGTAATCTTGTATTGCCGCAGCAAAAATTTCAGAAGCAGAAGCAGAAAAATTATTAATCATTACAACAAGTGGACCATCGTATTGTACTTTCTTATCAGGATCTGGCAAAATTTCTGGATTTCTTCCTGGTGCTTTTACTTGAACAATTGGACCATCTGGAATGAACAAACCTACCATTTTAACAACCGTTTCTAAAGAACCTCCTCCGTTATCGCGTAAATCCATAACAAGACCATCAATGTTTTGTGCTTTTAGTTTTTCAATCTCAGCCGCTACATCTTTAAATGCATCACGATTTTCTTTGTTTTCAAAACTAATATAGAATTTAGGCAAATAAATAATTCCATATTTTTTATCATCTTTAACTACGATACTTGATTTTGCAAATGTTTCTTCTGTTTCAACTTCATCTCTAATAATTGAGATTACTTTTATAGTGCCGTCAACTTTTTTAACTGTTAAACGAACTTCAGTTCCTTTTGGACCTTTGATTTTTTTCACTACATCATCTAAACGCATTCCTGCAATATCTAAAGGCTCTTCTTTTCCTTGCGCAACCTTTAGTATTAAATCTCCGGCCTCTAATTCTTTTCCTCTCCAAGCTGGACCACCAGAAATCAATTCTGAAACTTCAACTCCAGATTCTTTCTTTTGTAAACGAGCTCCAATTCCTTGAAATGTTCCGCTCATGCTTACATCAAATTTTTCTTTATCATCTGGTGAAAAATAGAAAGTGTGTGGGTCAAAGCGTTCCACAATAGAATTTAAAAATATTGCAAACCAATCGTCTCTTTCTAACTCTTTTTCTATAAAGTCAAAATACTCATTTAATGATTTTAATGAATTTTCACGTACTTCTTTCTCAATCACATCAAATGATTTCACCTCATACGCATTATCCTTTTTCTTTTTATCTTCCTCAAGTTGTTCTTTATCAGTTATAGAAGAAAGAGCTGACAGTTTCAATTGTTTTCTCCATCTATCTCTTAACTCTGATTTACTTTTAGAAAACGGTAATTTTTCATAATCCACATTAATACTTTCCTTAACAGTAAAATCAAAAGGTTTACTTAAAACATCTTCATATATTTCTCTAGACTCGCTCATTCTTTTTAACAAACGAGCATTTGTTAAATTAAAGAAAGTCAAATCTTTATTCTTTATCATATCGTCAATTGAAGTCTCATATTTACTAAACTCATCAATATCACTTTGAATAAAAAATCGTTTTGTCGGATCAATATTATCTAAATATTTTTTATAGACTTTTTTTGAGAAATCATCATTAATCTCAACGGGACTATAGTGACCTTTTTCTAAAACAAAAGTCAATAGCTCTAATAAAAGCTTGTCTTTTTCTGGATCTTCTGTTTTCTCTCTAGGAATAAAACTCCACAGTATTGCTGATAAAGCAGTTACCAACAATATAACCTTATAATTTCTTTTCATAAATTCCACTATTCGTTTCATTGAAAAATTTTCAACTAAATTACACAAAAAATCATGCCACAAGTGTGCAAATTACTATAATTTTTTGTTAAACCCATAAAATTTAGCATTCAAAAAAAAGGTTTCGACATAAATTATTTAATTTAGCAAAAAATGTACAAAAAATGTCAAAACCACTGATACTAGTAACTAACGATGACAGCATTGTTGCTCCTGGAATTCGCGCTTTAATTGAAGTGATGAAAGAATTGGGAGAAGTTGTTGTTGTTGCTCCCGATAGTCCACAAAGCGCAATGGGACACGCAATAACCATAAACAACACTTTAAAATTAGAAAAAGTACATTTAGACAAAGACCTTAAACAAGAATACAGTTGTAGCGGAACTCCCGTAGATTGCGTAAAAATTGCCGTAAACGAAATTCTAGAAAGAAAACCCGATTTATGTGTTTCAGGAATTAATCACGGTTCCAATTCTTCTATTAACGTGATATATTCGGGAACGATGAGTGCCGCAGTTGAAGCTGGAATCGAAGGAATTCCTGCTATTGGATTTTCATTATTAGATTACAGTTGGGATGCCGATTTTGAACCCATCAAAAGTCATATAAAACAAATTGCTTCTGAAGTTTTGAAAAACGGTTTGCCCGAAGGCGTAATTTTGAATGTTAATTTCCCGAAATTAAGCAAAGAAAAAATCAAAGGAGTGAAAATTTGTCGCCAAGCGAAAGCCATGTGGCAAGAAGAATTTGACAAAAGAACGAATCCACAAGGAAAAGAATATTATTGGTTAACTGGAAAATTTGTCAATTTAGATAAAGGAAGCGATACGGATGAATGGGCTTTAGAAAATGGTTACATTTCGATTGTACCCGTGCAATTTGACTTAACAGCACATCACGCGATGCAACAATTGAATTCTTGGGAATTATAAATTTAGACGATTAGAAAATGAAATATTATATCATAGCAGGTGAAGCTTCAGGCGATTTACATGGTTCAAATTTGATGAAAGCTTTGTATGAAAAAGACCCAACTGCCGAAATTCGTTTTTGGGGTGGTGATTTGATGCAAAATGTGGGCGGAACTTTAGTAAAACACTATCGCGAATTGGCTTTTATGGGATTTATTGAAGTGGTGATGAACTTAAAAACCATTTTGAATAATATCAAAATCTGCAAAAAAGACATTGAAGCATTTCAACCAGATGCCATAATTTTCATTGACTATCCTGGATTTAATATGCGCATTGCGACTTGGGCAAAAGAACGTAACATTTCTACCCATTATTATATTTCACCTCAAATTTGGGCTTGGAAAGAAAATCGTATCAAAGCCATTAAACGCGATGTGGATTATATGTATGTAATTCTTCCGTTTGAAAAAGATTTTTACGAGAAAAAACACAATTTCCCAGTTCATTTCGTTGGACATCCATTAATTGATGCTATTGCAAATAGAACGGAAGTTTCAGATGAAATTTTCAGAAAAGAAAATCATTTATCAGACAAACCAATTATCGCATTATTACCGGGAAGTCGCAAGCAAGAAATTGCTAAAATGCTTTCGATTATGCTTTCGGTAACCAACGATTTTCCCGATTATCAATTTGTAATTGCGGGCGCTCCAAGTCAGGAATATGAGTTTTACAAGACGTTTTTAACGAATGAAAACGTGAGGTTTATTTCGAACAAAACCTATGATTTATTGAGCCATTCTCATGCCGCTTTGGTAACTTCTGGAACTGCTACTTTAGAAACTGCACTTTTTAATGTTCCTGAAGTGGTTTGTTATAAAGGAAGTTGGGTTTCGTACCAAATAGCTAAACGCATCATTACTTTAAAATACATTTCGTTAGTGAATTTAATCATGGATAAAGAAGTGGTGAAAGAATTGATTCAAGACGAATTGAATACTAAAAATTTAAAATTAGAATTGAATAAAATTCTAAATTCAGAAAGTCGCACTATTTTATTGCAAAATTATGCTGATTTAAAACAGAAATTAGGAGGCGAAGGCGCAAGTAAAAAGACTGCGGAACTAATTCTAGATTCCTTCAAAAAATAAAGAATATTCTTATCGATTTATTATAAACTTAACGATTTTTTTATATTTTTGGGATTAAGAAGTCCCAACTCCTTAAAACTAAATACTACTTCAAAAACAACAGTGATTGAAAGTATTTAAGTTTCCTTTACTTACCATTACCATTAGTTTTGCGATAGGTATTATTGCAGAATATAACTTGCAATGGAGTTTATCAACTCTTATTGTTTCATTGTTTTTGTGTTTAGGGATTTTTTGTTTTCTATTTTGGAAAAGTAAAAAAGCTTTGCTTCAAAATACTCTTTTTGGAATTACCACTTACCTACTCGCTTTTACTTTAGGAATGATGAGTTTTTATATTCATTCCGATTTAAATTCGAAAAATCATTACTCTAAAAAGTCATTTGAGGAAACGAATTCAATTCGCGCAATCGTTTCAACTACATTAAAACCAAATGAAAAATACAACAAATATTTTATTACACTTTCGCATTTTAATGATTCAATAGCTTCTGGGCAACTATTACTTTATGTTCCGAAAACAAACAATGAAACCTTACATTGTGGAGATGAAATTTGGTTAAATAATGCCGTTTATCCTGTTCCTAAAGCTTTCAATCCGTACCAATTTGATTATTCGAAATATTTAGAAAAGCAAAACGTATTCCATCAAATTTACACGCAAGAAAATCAAATTAAAATCATTCAAAGACATAAAACCACCGATTATTACATTGAAAATTTAAGAAATAATCTCAGTAAAAGTTTTGAGATTCATCAATTTGATTCCAAAACCAAAGCCATAATTGACGCCTTAATTTTAGGACAACGATTGGAATTAGACAAAGAAACCATTGCCGACTATTCCAATGCCGGAGTGATTCATATTTTAGCGATTTCAGGATTGCATATTTCTATTATTTACTTCTTTATTGTGTTCTTATTAAAACCACTAAAAAAAGTTCGTTTTGGTGCGGAAATCCAACTACTAATCGTCTTAGCGATTTTATGGTTATTTGCTTTGCTTACAGGTTTGCCTGCATCAGTAACAAGAGCGGTGACTTTGTTTAGTTTTATTAGCATTGGAAATTATTTCAATCAGCCGAAAGCGATTTATAATGCTTTAGCGATTTCCGCTTTCTTGATTTTATTGGTAAAACCAAATGCTATTTTTGACATTGGATTTCAATTGAGTTATGCTGCCGTTTTATCGATAGTTCTGTTTCAACCTTTTTACAAGAAACTCTATTTTTCCGAAAACAAAATAGCGGTTTACTTTACGGATACGATTTTAGTTTCCTTAGCAGCACAAATTGGCGTTTTGCCTTTGAGTTTGTATTATTTCAATCAATTACCTTTATTATTTTTATTAGCTAATTTAGTTATTATTCCGCTTTCAAGTTTGGTTTTAATTGCTGGAATTGTGATTTTACCTCTTAATTATGTACTTCCTACAGTTGCAGTTTTCTTAGGGAAAATTTTAGAATTCAATATTCAATTTATGAACGATTATATTCATTGGATTGCCCAATTTAAAAGCGGCATTATCACGAATATTTCGTTTTCGGGTTGGCTCACTTTTTCGATGTATTTAGTTATCGTTGCTTTTATTTATTGGATGTATCACACAAAAGTTAAAAACATAAAATATATTTTAGCAAGCATTTTACTTTTCCAATTGAGTTATATTAGTGTTAAATGGAATGAAAACCAAGGAAGTGAATTGGTGGTTTTTAATGAAAAATCAACGTTAATTGGCATCAAAAATCAAAATAGTGTTATTGCATTTACTGATATTCCAGAAAATCACAACACGACTTTAAATCATTATACAAGAGGAACGTTCTCCGATTCATTGCGAATTTTTCCGATGCAAAATGCGATTTCATTTCAAAATAAAAGAATTTTGGTTATTGATAGCTTTGGGATTTACAAAACTTCTATTCCTCCTGAAATAGTTGTTTTAACTCAAAATCCAAAAATTAATTTAGCACGATTGATTCATGAAATACAACCAAAAGAAATTATTGCGGATAAAAGCAACTACAAAAGCACCGTTAAACGTTGGGAAGCTACTTGTAGAAAAGAAAAAATCCCTTTCCATGCTATTGCCGAAAAGGGATTCTATAGATTGAAATAATTCTTATTTTTTCTGAATAATCTGATTTGCTCCGTCAATCCAAACTTTTGGACCACCAGCTACATAACCTGTACTTCCTAAAGCATTTAAATTTACTTTAGCTTCAGCAGTTTTTGTTGCACTTACAAACCAAACCGTTGGATAACCTCTAACTTGAAGTTGTTGTTGCAATTGTGCATTTTGCATTTTTACTTCTTCACTTTGGTTATTTTTTCTAGGAAAATCTAATTCCACTAAAACAACGTTTTCTTTAGCCCATTTGATAAATTCTGGGGTTTTGAAAACTTCTTTTTGCAAACGAATACACCATCCGCACCAATCAGAACCTGTAAAAAACAAGAACATTGGTTTATTTTCTTTAATGGAAATATCCGTTGCTTTTGACATATCGGTATGCCATGTTAACTCTTCTTGCGCTTGTATTGACATACTCGTCAAAGTTAAAAACGCTATAACTAAAATCTTTTTCATATTGTAAATTTATAAAACAAAATTAAGCAAATAAAATGCCAAAAATAGCTGTTACTTAACTTCTTGCATTAATTTTTTAATGATTGGCGAAATAGCAATCAAAAATACTCCAGCAACAAGAGCATAAATAGCTAACGTATAATAGCCATCTGTATAAGATTGTAATTTTGACATTAAAGTAGTTCCTCCATTAGATTGTGATATTGCGGCACCTAATTTCCCAGCAGCTAATTGACCAAATGCGCTTGCCAAAAACCATAATCCCATCATCATTCCGAACAATTTTTTAGGCGATAACTTGGTGATAATTGACATCCCTATTGGTCCTAAACAAAGCTCTCCAATTGTTGTTACTAAATAAGCAAACGTAAAAAGGTTTAAAGAAGTCATCCCTTCAATATTTGCGAAAAACTTAGTATAGTAGAACAAGTAAAAGGAAGCTGAAAGAAATAAAAAGCCAATTCCAAATTTAATTAATGTATTAGGTTCTATTTTTTTCTTTGCTAACCACAACCATAACAATCCTATTAGCGGGCTTAAAACAATAACAAAAAATGTATTTGAACTATTATTAACAACATTAGGATCAATGGTAAAACCTAACAAATTAGAATTTAAATTATCTTTTGCAAATAGCGATAATGAACCGCCACTTTGCTCATAAATTGCATTGAATAAGAAGTAAAAAAAGATAAATGAAAATGCCGCAATTAGCTTTTTTTGCAAGCTTATTTCACCTAATTTTAATAACTCAAAAACGAAATAACCAATTGCAACAATTCCAATTGTGTACATGAAATAATCGGTGTAATCAGTATTAATTACCATAGTATAAATGAATGGAATACTTAAAAGAGACACTACATAAACAGCAATTTCTCTAATTTTTCTTTTCGATTCTGGCATTGCTAATAATGGTGAATCTCCAATTGGCCCAAGGTGTTTCTTTGTTAATAGAAAAGTTATTAAACCTGCTACCATTACAATTGCTGCTGCTAAAAAGCATAACGTCCATGAATGATATTTACCCAAATAAATACAAAGCGCACCGCCAAGTAAACCACCAATATTAATTCCTGCATAGAACATTCCGTATCCTGCATCCCTTCTTGGATCTTTTTCATGGTATAATTCCCCAACCATTGAAGAAATGTTAGGCTTGAAAAAACCTGTTCCTATAATTGAAAAAGCAATTCCATAATAAAACATCTGTTGAGGAGCAAATGCAATCAGTAAATTCCCAAGAATCATAACAATTCCTCCAAAGAATAATGATTTTTTGAAACCTAGAATTTTATCCGCAAATATTCCACCTATGAATGTAAAAGCATACACAAAGGCCTGAATGGCGCCATATTGCAAATTGGCAGCGTCATCTTTTAATAAAAGTTGATCCACCATAAAAAAAGTTAGCACTCCTCGCATTCCATAAAAACAGAAGCGCTCCCACATTTCTACAGTAAATAAATACCAAAGTTGTTTTGGATACTTTCCTTCAAAATTTTGAATTTCTTCAATTCTTATTTCTTTTTCCATGCTTAGTGAATTCCTTTTTCTTGCATTACCTTATTAAGTTGTTTCAATAAAACAAACATCAACATGGTTGCAAACATTAATAATCCGAAGTTAACCCAAAAGAAGTCTTGTTTGTTATCATAGGTATCCCAAAGACTCGCTAAAACCCCACTTAATTTATTTCCGATAGAAGTAGATAAAAACCACCCACCCATCATTAACGAAGTAATGTTTGTTGGACTTAATTTAGAAACAACCGATAATCCCATCGGACTCAAGAATAATTCTCCAATTGTGATTACTCCGTAATTAGCTACTAACCACCAAACGCTTACTTTTTCTGTTCCGTTTGCTCCCATATTTACGGCAGCAATCATTACTAAAACAGATAAAGCGGAAATTAATAATCCGAACGCGATTTTTGTTGGTGTTGATGGTTCTTTCTTTCTGCTTCTTAAAAACGTAAAGAAAGCCACAACTAATGGTGTTAAAATAATTACCCAACCAGGATTAATCGACTGACTTAAATTGGTTGCCCAAAGCGACACTTTTGAACCTTCTTCAGGTAATTTATCTTTCGCTACGTTTCTAAAATAAACCGGATAATCAACTGTTTTTTGAACTTCGCCATCTACTTTTTGAATACGGAAACTTGCATCGTATAATTCAACCGTATCTTTTTTGTATTCAACTTCTTTGGCTAATTTTAATCCATTGAAAACAGTTTGAGTAGTTCCTGTTATTTCTCTATCAGTATAACGGTCTGCCCAAGTTGTTAAAGCTGAACCGTTCAATTTGAACACAGCCCAGAATAAAATTACAACAGCAAAAATAGTTAACAAAGCTCCGATTGGTCTTTTGTCTTCTACTTTGGCTTTAAAATACAAACTTCCGTAAAAGAAAATCACCGGTATACATGCAAAAATAAAAGCATCGGTACTATCTGAACCAAAAATATAACCTCCAGGATTTGCTTCAGATGTTACTCCTTTGATTAACCAACCAATAACTCCAAAAACCGCAGATGGTACTAAGATAAACATTACAATTTTCCAGAACGGCATATCTTCAGCCTGTACTCCTTTTTTCTCGGTTTTATCTCCATAATGTTTTGTTCCTAATAAGAAAACAATAACTCCTACAAACATTCCAACTCCAGCTGCCATAAAAGCATACTGCCAACCTAATAAAATTTGCAAAGCAGCTCCAAAGAAGTTACAAATGAAAGCTCCAACGTTAATTCCCATGTAGAAAATGTTATAGCCTTCGTCTTTTTTGTCTTTGTATTGGTCCTCAGAATAGAAGTTTCCTAATAATGTTGAAATATTGGGTTTAAAAAAACCGTTACCTACAATTACTAATGTCATGGCAATGTAAAGCATGGTAACATCATGAATTCCCATCATAAAATAACCAGCTCCCATCATAATTCCACCAATAACGATAGATTTTTTGTAGCCCCAATATCTATCCGCAACTAAACCACCAATGAAAGGTGTTAAGAAGACTAAAGCGATAAAAGTTCCGTATAAATCGGATGCTTCTTTCTCGGTCATAGCGAATCCGGCTTCGACATCTTTTAAATAAAGGGTAAAAATACCAATCATTAAATAGTAACCGAAACGCTCCCACATTTCAGATAAAAACAAGTAAGGCAATGCTTTAGGATGACTTTTCCACATAATTTATTGTATTAAAAAAACAAACCTACAAGGGTTTCTTGTAGGTTTGAAAGATATAAAAAATATTTTATTTTATTGCTTATTCCGTTTTAGCTTCAACATGATCGTTGTGCATTCTTTTTTCTAACCAAGA
>NZ_JAIWOF010000012.1 GCF_020217025.1 Flavobacterium sp.
ACTCAATACGAAAAGAATTGCAGCAGCTGCACCCGACATAATGATGAACAAAATAAAGAATTCATACAAATTCGTGATTTGGAAACCTAAAAACGAAGTTGCACCTCCAGATCCATCTTCACCACCTGGAATTAATGCACTTAATGTTCCTGCGAATTTATTTGCAGCCGCATTTGCCAAGAACCAAGTTCCCATCATTAAAGAAGACAAACGCAAAGGAGCTAATTTAGAAACCATTGATAAACCAATTGGCGACAAACATAATTCTCCAATTGTATGAATTACATATAATCCAATTAACCACCACATAGAAACTTTTTCACCGATTCCTAAACCTTTAACAGCAATTGCAATTACTACATATCCTAAAGCAACTAAACCAAGTCCAATTGCCATTTTCTTTGGAGAAGATGGTTCTAATTTTCTAGCGTATAAGAATCCCCAAACGATAGTCATAATTGGCGCTAAAGAAATAACCGCTAATGGATTTACAGATTGAAAATAAGAGGCTGGCATCTCCCATCCAAAAATAGTTCGCTCTGTTTGTCTATCTGCAAATAACGTTAATGAAGCTCCTGCTTGCTCGAAAGCTCCCCAGAAGAAAATAACGAAGAACGCTAAAAGGAAAATTACCGTAATTCTTTGTGTTTCAATTTTAGTTAAACTTTTATCACTAAAAATTAAAATTGGCATTGCTACCATAGCTCCATAGATGAAGTAACTAATAATATCTACATCACTTTTGAACATTTGTTTGAAGTTCAACATGAAGAAAATAATTCCAATTGAACCAATAATCATAGCGATACTTTTAACATCTAACTTTTTAACTGGCAATCCAATTGATTTTCCTTCTTCTGAAACCAAATATTTTTTTTGACCTAAAACAAAAGCAACTAAACCAATCAACATTCCTACTCCAGCTGCTAAAAATCCCCATTTAAAGTCCATAGATCCACAAACTAAAGGCGAAAAGAAAGCCCCTAAGTTAATTCCCATGTAGAAAATGGTAAATGCACTGTCGATTCTTCTGTCGTTTGCAGGATATAATTGTCCCACCATGGTTGAAATATTTGGTTTAAAAAAACCATTACCAATTATAATTGCGGTTAATCCCATCCACATTAATGAAACACCTCCATTTGCTCCAACCGAAGCACTGAAAAACATGAAGAACTGACCAATTGCCATTAAAAGACCTCCAATTACAATACTTCTTCTATTACCTAGAAACTTATCGCACAAATAACCTCCTAAAAGAGGTGTTAAGTATACTAATCCTGTATAACTTCCGTAAATTTCAGAAGCATCAGCATCTTTCATTAATAATACTTTAGTCATAAATAGAATAAAGATGGCTCTCATTCCATAATAACTGAATCGCTCCCACATTTCTGTGAAGAATAAAAAGTACAGCCCTTTAGGATGTCCCGTTTTTACAGCATTGTTTTCCATATAATTAGTTTTAGTTTATTGGTTTATTATAATTTTTCTTTAATGAAATTTGTCATTTTAGTGTACAATTGTAAGCGTGTTTTTCCGCCGTAAATTCCGTGGTTTTTATCTGGATAGATAGCCCAATCAAATTGTTTGTTGGCTTGAACCAATGCTTCAACCATTTTCATTGTATTTTGAACATGCACATTATCATCAGCCGTTCCGTGAATTAATAAGAAGTTCCCTTTTAATTTACTCACGTGATTGATTGGTGAATTGTTATCATAACCACTTGCGTTTTCTTGTGGTGTTTGCATGTATCTTTCTGTGTAAATACTATCGTAATATCTCCAAGAAGTCACTGGAGCAACTGCAATTGCCATTTTGAATACATCAGCACCTTGGAACAAACAATTAGATGACATGAATCCACCATAGCTCCAACCAAAAATACCAATTCTTGAAGCGTCAACGTAGTTGTATTTTCCGATTACTTTAGCCGCATCGATTTGATCTTCCACTTCATATTTTCCTAATTCTTTTTGTGTACATTTTTTGAAAGCAGCTCCTTTGAAACCTGTTCCTCTTCCATCCACACAAGCTACGATGTAACCTTGTTGTGCTAACATCATAAACCAATAATCATCTGTACTGTTCCAAGCATTATCCACTTGCTGCGAACCTGGTCCAGAGTACTGATACATGAAAACTGGATATTTTTTATTTGGATCGAAATTTTTTGGTTTAATCATCCAAGCATTTAATTGATGCCCTTTTTCTGTAGTTAATACGAAAAACTCTTTTGGAGCTACATCGTATTTTGCTAATTTTTGTTCTACTGCTTCGTTAGAAACAATAGTTTTAATAACTGCTCCTGTTTTAGAATCATTTAAAGTATAAGTTGGTGCCGAAGTTGCACTTGAATATGTATTGATAAAGAATTGGAAATTCGGGCTAAAAGTTGCCGAATTGGTTCCTGTTTTTGATGACAATCTTACTTTTGATTTTCCGTCAACTTTAATAGCATAAACATCTCTGTTGATAGAACCATTTTCAACGGATTGATAGTAAATCATTCCTGATTTTTCATCAAAACCATAATAATTTGTTACTTCCCATTTTCCAGAAGTAATTTGTTTTTTCAACTTACCTGATTTATCATAATGGTAAATGTGATTGAATCCATCTTTTTCTGATGTCCAAATAAAACTATTATCTTTTAAAAAAGTTAAGTTGTCAGTAACATCAACATAAGCTGCATCTTTTTCGTTTAAAACGATTTTTGTAGTTCCAGCGTTTGCATCTACAAAGTGTAAGTCTAAATTATTTTGATGACGGTTCATTACTTGAACACTTAAAACCGCTGCATCATTCGTCCATTTGATTCTTGGAATATAAAAATCTTTATAATCTCCTAAATTAATTTTCTTAGTTGTTCCTGATTTTAAATCGAAAATATGCAACGAAACAATTGCGTTTTTTTCACCCGCTTTTGGATATTTAAAAACGGTTTGTGTTGGATATAAACCTTCGTTATACATGTCCATAGAAAATTCTGGGACTTCCGTTTCATCAAACTTGATGTAAGCGATTTTTGTACCAGTTACATTCCAATCATACGCTTTTACGAAGGCAAATTCTTCTTCATAAACCCAATCTGTAATACCGTTAATGATTTTATTTTTTTGGCCATCTTGCGTAATTTGAATTTTTACACCTGATGATAAATCATGAACATATAGATTGTTTTCAAATGCGTAAGCAATTTTGGTTCCATCAGCACTAAATGTTGGTTCTTGAATGGCATTTGTAGTAAAACTATTTACCGTTTTTGATGGAATATCGTAGATAAAATACTGCGCCGTAAAAGAATGACGGAAAATAGAATTGGAATTGGTTGCAATTAAAATCTTTTTCTCGTTTTTATCGAAAGAATAACTATCGATTGATGTTACTTCTGGATGATTTTTAGTATCAAAAAGAGTGCTTACTTTTTCTAAAGTAGCAAAGTCATACAAATCAATTTGATAACTTTTTGAGCTTCTATCGAAATTTAACACCGTATATTGGTTGGTGTTTTTCATAGCACTTAAAGCGTCCATTCCTTTTGTTCTGAAAGCGCCACCCCAGATTTCTTCTAACGTAATTTTTTGTTGCGCTACAACTGATAATGAGCTAACTACAAAAAATAGTATTGTTAAACTGATTTTTTTCATAATTAATATATTCTTAAAAGACCCCAATTTTAGTGAAAATATATGAATTAACCATAATTTTAACTTCATTTAATAAAGTTTTTGATTTTTAAAAAATATTTAACTACATTTATGTTTGAAATGGTAACGTAAATAAATGGCAGTATCACTACTAAATGGATTTTTTTTTTTCAACACGTTCGTGGTTGCTAACTTGTATGTTTTACTCTATTTAATTTTACTTCTCACTGTTTTTGGATTGTTTTTTAATTTTCAATTGAAATCTTCCAATATTGATTTTCGAACTTTAAGGAACACTGTAAATTACCATTCTAATTCCCAATATCGTTATTATTTTTTATACCTCGGATTGATTTTTCCAGTTGCAGAATTATTCTATTTGATTTTTAATGAATCCAAAAGCGTTAATTCTTATTTTGAATTTCTTACAGGTGCTTTTTGCGTTTTTATTTTTTTAATTACCTCAAAAAATGAAATAGCCAAATACAGTTACGTTATTTTTAGAACTTGCTTTTATCTACTTCTTCTATCTGTTATTTATGAGTTTTTTAAAGAAAGCATCAACTTTCTTTTGTTTTCAAAATATTTACTACTGCTGTTTTTTGCTTTTGCTATTTTTAAAAGGTTTACTACATATTTAATTTTTATAAGCATTAACTTTTTTTTATTATTCTTTCTGACCATTTTTAAAAACGAAGAAACACTTAACATTATAACACTCATAAACGCATTGTTTATAATTATGGTCATTCATTTAGGACAAATAATTAGAAATATAAAAGCTAACGAACGATTAATTTTCACTCAAGATATTATAAACAATACCAACTCAATCATTATTGCTGCTGATAATTTAGGAAATGTTCAATATTGTAATGATTCAATAACTAAAATTTTAGGTTATACTCCTGAAGAAGTTTTGGGAAAAGCATTTTGGTCTTTAACCGAAGACACCGAGTTTGAAGCCGGCGATTATTCAAGTAAATTTAAACCTAACGCTGTTTATTTTAGAAAGTTAAAATGCAAAAATGGCGAATATAAGTTTATTCAATGGACCGACTTTAAGCAAACCAACAACACCTATGTAGCCACAGGACAAGATATTACCTCTAAAATTAGTTTAGAAACCAAATATGCCAACTTAATTCAAAATGCTAAAGATATTATCTACGAAAGCGATCGCTATGGTAATATTATTTATGCTAATAAATTTTCAATTCAAACATTAGGTTACAAACTAGAAGAATTATTGGGCCGACATTTTAGTGATTTTATTAGGGAAGATTTTAAAAGTACTGTATCAAAATTTTATATAGATTCCATCTCTGAAACTGATGAATTTGACATTTTAGAATTTCCCATAATTAAAAAGAATGGAGAAGAGATTTGGGTTTCTCAAAAAGTAACCATTAAAAGAGACGAAAATGATATGGTCTCTGGATTTTCGTGTATAATTAGAGATATTACAGCTGCCAAACTAATAGAACTTGAAGAACACAAACGAATTGAAGAAATCAGTCGATTAAACAGCGTTTCTAACAAACTTTCTACCTTAAATTTCTTAACTTTTACTGATATAGATACTTTAATTCAACATATTTGTAAAGAAACTGCAATTGGATTAAGAATCGATCGAGTTGCAGTATGGGATTTCAAAGAGGATTACATCGAATTAAAAAACATTTATGTACATAGCGAAGACAAGCATTATGCAGACTTATCAATCCCTAAGAAAAACATAAGCACTTATATTTCAAACATTGAATCAGAACCTATAATTATTGCTTCAAATGTTTATAAAAATGAATCTCTAAAAGAATTTACCACAGAATATTTTCCAAAGTATGACATTAAATCGTTACTAGATATCCCTATATACATAGGTGGTGAACTAAACAATATTTTGTGCTTAGAAGCTACTCACGAACTCAGATATTGGACAAATGAAGATATTAATTTCTCAAAAACTGTTGCCGAAATAATAGCGCTAGCTATAGAAACAACAAGAAGAAAAAATGCTGAAAATCAAATTATCTATAAAAACGAAATTTTAACTGCAATTGCTAACGTAACTAGTAATTTACTAATTCACAAAAACAAAGATGAAATTTTCGATGCTTCAATTGAACAAATAGGTAAAGTATTAAAAGTAGATCGTTTGTATTATTTTGAAAACGACATCAAGACCAATTTGATGAGTCAACGTTTTGAGTGGGTTTCTGAAACAGATTTAGCAGAGATAGACAATCCTATTTTTCAAAATATACCTCACGAGGAATTTGCAGATTTTATGCAAATTATATTGAGTAAAAAACCTTACATAAATTTAACCAAGGATGTTCCGGATAGCAATTTCAAAGATATCTTAATTGACCAAAATATCGTTTCTATCTTAATAATTCCTCTTTTTGACAAGGAAACTTTTATTGGATTTATTGGGTTCGATGATTGTAAAAATGAACGTATCTGGACCGATGAAGAAATCAACATCTTACTCACACTTGCCAACAATATTGCTTCAACAATTATAAGAATCAACAATGAAAAAGCAATTGCTGAAAGCGAAGAAAAATTTAGATTGTTAGCCAATAACATTCCTGCTTCTGTATTCTTAGTTAAATATGATAAAGCACGAACAAAAGTTTATCTAAATGATGAAATTGAAAAACTTACGGGATATCATCGAGATGATTTTATGAGTAATAAAGTTTCGTTACTCGACCTTTATCATCCTGATGAAAAAGAAGAGTTAAGATTCAGAATAGACGAAGCTTTACACAATAGAAAACCATACAAAGTTACCTGTAGAATTAGACGAAAAGACGGGAACTATGTTTGGATTGAAGAATATGGTGAAGGTATTATCATTAATAACGAAGTAGCTTACATTGAAGGCGTTTTAATTGACATTACAGAAAGAAAAGTTGCCGAAGAAGCTGTTATTGCAAAAGAATTAGCCGAATCTTCCAATAAAGCTAAATCGGAATTTTTGGCGAACATGAGCCACGAAATAAGAACACCTTTAAATGGAATCATCGGGTTTAGCAATTTACTTCTAAGTTCCGATTTAACGGAAATTCAAAAACAACATTTAGAAACAGTAAATCAATCAGCCTCTACACTTCTTGATGTGGTAAATGATATTTTAGATATTTCAAAAATTGAAGCCGGAAAATTAATAATCGACAAAGAAAAAACAAGTTTACATTCCATCATAAATCAATGCATTGATATGATGAAATTCATGGCACATCAAAAAAACCTTGAACTCATTGTAAACATTCATAAAGATGTACATTGTGCTATTTGGGTTGATGAAATGCGATTAAAACAAATTTTACAAAATCTTCTTAATAACGCAGTCAAGTTTACTCAAAAAGGGCAAATTGAGCTAGAAGTTTCGTCGACCAACATAAATGATAACTCGTCTAAAATTAAATTTAGTGTTAAAGATACCGGTATTGGAATTAAAAAAGGAAACAAGAAAAAAATCTTGGAAGCTTTTACGCAAGAAGACAATTCTACAACCCGAAATTATGGAGGAACTGGACTTGGGTTAACCATTACAAACAGCCTTCTTAAATTAATGAATAGTAAATTAGAAATTGATAGCGAACCTAATGTTGGTTCTACTTTTAGTTTCGAATTAGACTTAAAATCAGAATTTTGCAACAACCACATAAACACCAATAAACACAACTTTAAAAAAGCGTTAATTATTGAAGATAATCAACAGGTGGCTTCGATAATAAAAAACATATTGCAAAACTTTACAATTGAGGCTGACATTTACGAAAATAGCTTCGAAAATATTGCCTCGTTTGTTTCAGAAAACAATTATAATTTATTGCTTTTAGATTTGGAATATTTATCCGAAACAACCACAATTAAAATCATAAACGAATTAAATAATTTACCAAATCTTTCGGTAATTGTGATGCAAAATTCCAATTCTAAATTTAATGAAACTGGAAACAACAAAAACGTTCAGAGTATTATAAAACCTTTAAAACACGAAGCTTTACAAAACTTTCTTAATCAAAATTACTCCGAAACCAAACAACCAACAAAAAACGCTAAGGAAGATATTTCGTTGCATTCACCTAGTATTTTAATAGTTGACGACAACAAAATCAACATGTTATTAACTAAAACTTTAATTCGAAATAAAGTACCTAGCAGTATTATTTATGAAGCCAAAAATGGTCAAGAAGCAGTTGATTTAGCATTAGAAAATAAACCAGATATTATTTTCATGGACATTCAAATGCCAATAATGAATGGCTACGAAGCATCAACTGAAATAAGAAAAACAAATCCAAACACTATTATTATCGCCATTACCGCAGGAATTATAACGGGTGAAAAAGAAAAATGTTTAGAAGTTGGGATGAATGATTTTATTATTAAACCAATTGATAAAATTTTATTTGAAACCACTTTATTTAAATGGATAAATAGTCTTCCTAATTAATCCAATTAGTATCTTTGCCTTCTATTTGAAACAAATTCACTGCTATGAATCAAAATGTTAAAGGCTTTTCAAAATTATCTAAAGAAGAAAAAATAAATTGGATTACCAATACCTACTTTGTAAATCCAGACGAGGCAAAAGAAAGCATCACTAAATACTGGAATTCCGACGAAAACTTACAAAAACTTCACGACGAATTCATAGAAAACACTTTAACTAATTTTTACCTTCCTTATGGAGTAGCTCCAAATTTCATAATTAATGGAAAAAGCTACACTATTCCTATGGCTATCGAAGAAAGTTCGGTGGTAGCAGCAGCATCAAAAGCAGCTAAATTTTGGGGCGAACGAGGTGGTTTTAAAGCTACTATCATCAATACCGAAAAAATAGGACAAGTGCATTTTCTTTTCAATGGAAATTCAGAAAAACTAACCACTTTTTTCAATAAGATAAAACCAAATTTCTTTAAAGACACACAAGAAATTACCAAAAACATGCAAAAGCGTGGTGGCGGAATTTTAGACATCGAATTAAGAAACAAAACAAACGAAATTCCAAATTATTATCAATTACATGCTACTTTCAACACAAAAGACAGCATGGGTGCGAATTTCATCAATACGTGTTTAGAGCAATTTGCTAAGACATTAGAAAATCAAGCTCATGAATATTCTGATTTTACTTCAGATGAAAAAAACATTCAAATTGTAATGAGTATTTTGAGCAATTATGTTCCCAACTGTGTTGTAAGAGTCGAAGTTTCTTGTCCTGTAAATCAACTTTCAGACGATAAAAACATCGATTCAGTTGAATTTGCTCAAAAATTTGCTACCGCTGTTCGAATTGCGGAAGTAGAACCTTTCCGCGCTGTAACCCACAACAAAGGCATCATGAACGGAATTGACGCTGTGGTTTTAGCAACCGGAAACGACTTCAGAGCTGTTGAAGCAGGAATTCATGCTTATGCAAGTAAAACGGGACAATATTCCAGTTTATCTCATGTGAAAATTGAGAATGATATTTTTACTTTTTGGATGGAAATTCCATTAGCATTAGGAACAGTTGGCGGATTAACTTCGTTACATCCATTAGTAAAATTCTCTATGGAATTGTTAGGAAAACCATCAGCAGAAGAACTAATGCAAATTGTAGCAGCGGCTGGATTAGCTCAAAACTTCGCAGCGCTTCGTTCGTTAACCACAACAGGAATTCAACAAGGTCATATGAAAATGCATTTGATGAATATTTTAAACCAACATCATGCTACTAAAGAAGAGAAACAAAAAGTCTTAGAGTATTTCAAAGACACAACAGTTTCGCATAGTTTAGTAGTAGATTATTTGGAAAAAATTAGAAGTTAATGGAAACCCAAACGTTTTATAGTAACGGAAAATTACTCATCACAGGCGAATACGTTGTTTTAGATGGCGCAAAAGCATTGGCTTTACCTACAAAATTCGGGCAAAGCTTAGTAGTGAAATCAGGAATCAATCACCAAATCAAATGGACTAGTTTTGATTCGGATAAAAGTATTTGGTTTGAAGACGTTGTTTCGTTTGAGGAAATAAAAATTAAAAGCACAAACGATAAAAATTCCGCTGTAAAAAACACTTTGATTGAAATTTTACATCAAGCTTATATTCAAAATCCATCGTTTTTAGAAAAAGAAGGTTACGAAATTGAAACCCACTTGACTTTTCCTAGACTTTGGGGTTTAGGAACATCTTCAACTCTTATTAATAGCATTGCAGATTGGCTAAAAATTGATGCATTTGAACTGTTGCAAAAAAGTTTTGGAGGTAGCGGTTATGACATTGCTTGTGCGAAATCAAATTCGCCAATAGTGTATCATTTAGAAAATGACAAACCGGAT
>NZ_JAIWOF010000013.1 GCF_020217025.1 Flavobacterium sp.
TTCAAAGCGATTCATTTTAATCCATCATTCAAAGAAAACATTCATTTTGTGTATTTGAATCAGAAGCAAAGCAGCAAATTGGCAATTGCGAATTATATGTCGAAACACCATCATGTAAATACTGTAATTTCAAAAATCAACACCATAACTTACGACACCATAGATTGCAAAGAAGGAAAAGAATTTGCTAAACAAATGGAGAAGCATGAAATTATCATGAGTGATGTTTTAGAAATTGAAACCATTCAAGAAAAACTTTTTCCAGATTTTAAAGGTGTAATTAAAAGTTTGGGGGCTTGGGGCGGTGATTTTGTAATGGCAATATCTAAAGACAATCCTACAGCTTATTTTAAAGAAAAAGGATATTCAGTTGTACTTTCTTATGAAGAAATGATTTTATAATACTGCTTTCAAACCAATATAAAACAAAAAAACCACTCAATTGAGTGGTTTTTGTGGTACCTCCAGGGATCGAACCAGGGACACATGGATTTTCAGTCCATTGCTCTACCATCTGAGCTAAGGTACCTTTACAATTTAGAGCATTACTGCTTGTTGATTGCGGGTGCAAATATAGAACGATTTTTATATTTTCCAAAACAAATAATAAAAAAAATCAATTTGTATATTTGCACTTCATAAAACAAAACCATGCTTTTAACAATCGATGTTGGAAATTCAAGAATTAAAGTTGCTGTCTTTGAACACAATAAGCAAGTTGACTTTTTTATTTTTGAAACAAATGAAGCGCTAAAAAATTTTAAAAATATTTTTAAAAAATATTCTAATCTTCAAAAAATCATCTTTTCTTCGGTCGGAAAACTAGATGAAGACGTGGTGAATTATATCAAAAACCAGTTTAAAACAGAAATAATCACACACAAATCGAAGTTTCCTTTCACTAATTTATATTCGACTCCCGAAACTTTAGGAATAGATCGAATGGTTTTAGCCGCTGGTGCTACCTTGATGCTTCCTAATCAAAATAGATTAATTATTGATGCCGGAACCTGTATTACTTATGATTTTGTAAATTCTGAAGACCAATATTTAGGAGGCGCAATATCTCCAGGAATTAAAATTAGGTACAAGAGTTTAAACAATTACACTTCAAAATTGCCGTTATTATCTTTAAGCGAGGAATTCGACATCATTGGAAACAGCACAAAAAGCGCCATTCACAGCGGTGTAATTAACGGAGTTCTCTTTGAAATTGAAGGGTTTATTTCACAATATTCTCTTAAAAATCAAGATTTAACAATAATTTTAACAGGTGGGGACGCAGAATTTTTGGCTAAAAGATTAAAAAGCACCATATTTGCCAATTCAAATTTCTTACTAGAAAGTTTGAACATCTTATCAATTTATTTAAATGAAAATGATTAAAAAAATAATTGTTGTATTAAGTATTTTTTTCTCTTTAACGTCGTCAGGACAAGAGCAAACATCTTCACCGTATTCATCTTATGGATTAGGGGAGATAAAATATAAAGGAACTACAGATGTAAAAGCTCTTGGTGGTCTTGGAATTGCAGGAGATAGTATCAATATAAACTTACTAAACCCAGCCTCGTATTCTAAAATAAAATTAATCTCATTTGCTGTTGGAGGAACAACATCTTTCACAGATATTCAGAACAACTCTGAATCCGACAAATCAAAAAGAACAAGTCTTGATTATTTGCTAGTAAGCATCCCTTTAAAAAAACTAGGCGTAACATTTGGTCTTATGCCATATTCATCTGTTGGATACAAAACCAATAGTAATTTAACAGAATTAGACGGAACTGAAAGATTTAAAACGAAAACAGGAAGCGGTAACGTTAATAAGTTTTTCACCGGAATTGCTTATTCTGTTAATAAAAATCTAAGTTTTGGTATTGATTTTGGATATCACTTTGGAACAACAGAAAACGATTTCACAGAGAGTTTATATTCTCCAATAGTCTTACAATACAGCACAAAAGAGAGAAACACCTCAAAAACAAACGGATATTCTATAAATACAGGAATTCAATATTCAAAAAAAATAAGCTCTAAATTAAATTTATTAACGAGTTTTACTTTCAGCCCTGAAACAAAATTCAAAAACACTAATGATAGAGTTATCGCAACTGTTACTTATTCAAATAATGGCTCAGAAGCTTCTTTTGATGTAAGTGATGTTGTAACAACAAAAATAAACATGATAAATCCCTCAAAATTTAGTTTTGGAGCAGGAATTGGTGAAGCAAAAAAATGGTTAATTGGAACCGACATTACTTTTATTAATAATAGAAAATTAATAAACAGATTTGATATGGGTTCAGCCGTTTCATTTGAAAATTCTACCAGAATTGCTGTTGGAGGATATTATGTTCCTAAATACGATTCCTTTTCAAATTATCTAAATAGAATTGTTTATAGAGCAGGATTTAGATATGAAAACACTGGATTAGTAATAAATAACACCAGTATTAATGATTATGGCATGAATTTTGGACTAGGTTTACCAGTTGGTCTTTCTAGAATCAACTTAGGAGTTGAATTTGGAAAAAAAGGAACAACGTCAAACAACTTAATTGAAGAAAATTATTTTAACCTAAGTGTAGGTTTATCATTAAATGATATTTGGTTTAAGAAAAGAAAAATTGATTAATTATTTATAGCACCCAAAAGATGAAAACGAAATTAACTTTACTATTTATAGCAGCAGCTAGTTTTTTTGTTCAAGCACAAAACACTGAAGCATGTACTGAAACTTTAAGCTTAATGGCTACTTCAGTAAAAGCTAAAGATGTAGCAAGTTATGATTACTTAACAACGCTAAGAAAAGACTGCCCGTCTTTTCACAAAAGTATTTACAGTTTTGGAGAATTAGCTGTTAAATTGAAAATTGAAAAAGCAACTACTCCTCAAGAGAAAGAAAAATATGTTCGTGATTTATTAAAATTATATGACGAACACGATCAATATTTTCCTGGAAATGGCGCTGGAAATAAAATGAAAAAAGGATTAGTATTGTTTGAAAATAAAGTTGGAACTACTGATGAAGTGTTTCAATTGTTAGATGTTGCATTCAAAACTGATTATGCAAACTTCAAGTATGCGAAAGCAATGTATGTTTACTTCGAAATTTTAGTAAACAATCATAAGGCTAATAAAGGAGTAGAATTACAACAAGTATTTGATAAATATGACGATATTTCTAAAAAACTTGATGAGGAAGAAAAAGAATTATCTGAAGAAAATGATAGCTTCTTAACAAAAGAAGAAGCCGGAGAAGCTTTAACTGACAAAGAGAAAGCTAGAAAAACAAGAATTGAAAACAGTTTAGAAATTTTTGGAAATGTTAGAAATGACATGGACAATATTGTACTAGAATTATCTACTTGTGAAAAACTTATTCCATTTTACCAAAAAGGATTTGAGTTAAACAAAACTAACGAAGAGTGGTTAAAAAGAGCCGCAAATCGTTTAGATGCTAAAGGATGTGATTCAGATCCAATATTCTCAAAAATATCTGAGGCTCTTTATAAATTGAACCCAAGTGCTGAAGCTGCGTATCAGTTAGGTGTAGTAGAAATTCAAAGAAAAAACACTACTAAAGCTTTAGATTATTTTAATCAAGCTGCTGACTTATTCACAGACAACACTAAAAAAGCAAATGTGTATTACAGAATTGCAATTATGTATAGCAAAACAAATAAAGTTCAGTCTCGTACTTATGCAAGAAAGGCATTATCTGTAAAACCATCTTTTGGTAAGGCGTATTTGTTAATTGCACAATTATATGGTAGTAACATTAACGATTGTGGAGCAAATCAATTTGAAAAAAGAGCTGTATATTGGTTAGCCGCTCAATATTGTGATAAAGCTGGCGCAGTTGATTCATCTATTAAAGCTACTGCAAGCAAAACCGCAGCAAGTTATAGAGCATCAGCTCCTTCTACTTCTGAAATTTTTTCAGAGGGAAAACAAGGACAAAGAATTGCATTTAACTGCTGGATTGGAGAAAGCGTAGTTGTACCAAGCATTGGTAAATAATGAAACTATTATTAAAAAATAATATTCTAAACATGGTCACGATTTTTATCGTGACTATGTTTTTTTCATGTGAAAGCGACATCAAAAAAGTACAACAACTAAGCGAAACAAGTTTTATACCTACTGGAGAAGCCGACACAATTAACCTGAAATATACTGATTCTGGCAAAATCAAGTCGATTTTAAAAAGTCCAAAAATGTTAGATTATAGTAACATTACAAATCCTTTTACTGAGTTCCCAAAAGGCATCCATGTTACATTAATTGACAACAATGGAAATACTACAACCGTTGTTTCAAACTACGCCATTTCATACAAAAAAACGAACATTATTGACCTTCAAGGAAATGTAATTATCAGTTCTCAAAACGGCAAAAAACTGGAAACTTCTCAATTGTATTTTGATCAAAAAAATGAATGGTTTTTTACTGAAAAACATTTCAAATATACCGATGAGGCGGGAGGTTATTTAGAAGGTCCAGGTGTAGATTTCAGCAAAGACTTTAAAGTTTTTAACATGCAACAAAGTAGCGGTGAAGTAAACACTACTGACAAATAATTGTTTTGCAATTTGCTTTTTATTACATTTGATAAATTTATTAAATCATGACTTATTTAAAATTCATTCAATATATCTATTTAATTTTTGCAGTTTTCTTTCTATACGATGCTTTTGATAAATTCAACAAAAACGAAGATTACCTTTTAAGCATTATTATTGCTGCTGTTTCTGTAGGGATGTTTTTCTTCAGAAGACATTTTCACAACAAATACCAAAAAAAATAAACTCTAAATGGAGATAGCCATTATTGTAATTTGCTTACTACTTTCGGCTTTCTTTTCTGGAATGGAAATCGCTTATGTTTCTTCAAACAAAGTATATTTATCTATAGAGAAAAGACAACAAAACTTTAATGCCTCTATCCTTAGTAAACTTACAGAAAAACCTTCACAGTTTATAACTTCAATGCTCCTTGGAAACAATGTTGTGTTAGTAGTTTATGGTATTTATTCTGGAGATTTAATCATCAATTGGTTAGAAGGCTTTTTTGAATTTACGGCATTTATTGGATTACTGCTTCAAACGTTAATTTCAACCGCAATCATCTTATTAACAGCAGAATTTCTTCCGAAAGTTTTCTTTCAAATTTATGCCAATTCCTTTATTAAGTTTTTTGCCGTTCCAAGTTATTTCTTTTATCAATTATTCTTTTGGCCAACAAAATTTATCATTTGGATTTCAGACATTATCTTAAGAACCTTTTTTAAAACTCCAGGCGATCAAGTAAAAGAATATTTCAGCAAAGTAGAATTAGGAAACTATATTACGGAACAAATGAACAATGTTTCGCAAGACAACGAAATCGATTCCGAAATTCAAATATTCCAAAATGCACTTGAGTTTTCCGATTTGAAAGCAAGAGATATTATGACGCCGAGAACCGAGATTAGCGGTGTTGATATTTTAGACACTATTACAGAACTAAAAGATTTATTTGTAACTACAGGTTATTCTAAATTACTGATTTACCAAAATTCTATTGATGATATTTTAGGATATGTGCATTCATTCGAATTGTTCAAAAAACCTAAAACTATCAAAAGTATAATGATTCCTGTGGAATATATTCCAGAAACAATTTACATCAAAGATGCTTTAGACTTACTAACCAAAAAAAGAAAAAGTATTGCAGTAGTTTTAGATGAATATGGCGGAACATCTGGAATCATAACCGTGGAAGATATTATCGAGCAACTTTTTGGAGAAATTGAAGACGAACATGATTTAGACGAAGAATTAATAGACGAAATCATAGAAGAAAACACGTATTTGTTCTCTGCCCGACTAGAAGTTGAATTCTTAAATGAAAAGTACAACTTACAAATTCCAGAATCGGATTCGTATACAACTTTAGGCGGTTACATAGTAAATCACACAAAGGAAATTCCGACAAATGAAGAAAAAATCATCATCGAGAATTTTGAAATTATCATCCATTCGGCCAGTAATAAAAAAATAGAATTGGTTCGTTTTTCGGTAAAAGAAGAAAAAAGATAAAAATCTTTAAAAATTTAAAGTAAAATATGACTTTACTATTTTATTATTAAATAGATAATTGTATTTTCGCCCTCTGAAAAAAATTAAACACAAATAAAAATGGCAGTTTTATCTAAAATTAGACAACGTTCATTCTTCCTAATTATTATCATTGCTTTAGCATTGTTTTCATTTGTATTAGCAGATGTAATTCAAAGTGGTACATTTAGCACAGGAGCTAACAATGTAGGTTCAGTTAACGGAACAGACATTGAAGCAAAAGAATTTATGCAAAATGTTTCAAACATTGAAAAACAAGGTCAAGGTACTAGCACTACTCAAGCAATGAATAGCGCTTGGGAACAAGAAGTTAGAAGAATTATCCTTACAGAAGAATTCGATAAATTAGGTTTAAAAATTGGTAACGAACAATTAATTAACGTTATCAAACAAAATCCTAACTTAGCTCAAAACCCTCAATTTTTGAATGCTGCTGGTCAATTTGACGAAAATAAATTCAAAGAATTTTTGAAAGGAATCAAAAATGCTCCAGACCAAACACAATGGACAGAGTGGAAAACGTTTGAAAAAAATGTTGAAAGATATGCTGTAGAGCAAATGTACAACACTATGATAAAGTCAGGTGTTTATACTACCAAAGCAGAAGGTAAATTCCAATACAAATTAGAAAATGACAAAGTAGATTTCGAATATGTAACTGTTGCTTTTTCAACAGTAAATGATGATCAAGTAAAAGTTTCTGATGCTGAGATTATCGACTTTATGAAAAAATCTCCTAAAAAATACAAATCTGAAAATACAACAAGTATTGATTTCGTTTTAGTAGAAAACAAACCATCAAAAGAGGACGAACAAGCAATGTTATCTTCAATTGGTGATGTTAAAGTAAAATTTGACTCAGTTGCAAATGTTGGAGAATTTGTAAATGCCAATTCAGATATTAAATTTGATTCTACTTATTTAGCGAAAAAAGATTTACCTCTTGATTACCAAGAAGCATTATTCAATTTACCTGTTGGAGGTGTTTATGGACCATACGTTTTCAACGGACACCAATGTATTTCTAGAATGATTGCTAAAAAAGGAAATGCTAGCGCTAAAGCTAGTCATATTTTATTAGCTTACAAAGGAGCTCCTCAATCTACTGCAACCAGAACAAAAGAAGAAGCTCAAGCTTTAGCAAATGACTTATTAGCTCAAGCAAAAGCAAATCCAGGAAACTTTGCTATGTTAGCAATGACAAACTCAGACGATCCAGGATCTAAAAATAATGGTGGTGAATATGACAATATCACTCCAGGACAAATGGTACCTAAATTTAATGACTTCGTATTCAATAATCCTGTAGGCTCTATCGGTGTTGTTGAAACTGATTTTGGTTTCCACGTAATTAAAGTTATGGATAAATATGATGCCGTTCTAATGGGGACTGTAGCTCAAAAAATTCAACCATCTGAGGCAACTATTGACGCTATTTACACAAAAGCAAGTCAATTAGAAGCTGATGCTAATGAAAATGCAGATTTTGCAGCTTTAGCTAAAAAAGCAGGATTAGAAGTAATACCAGCTACTAACTTAAAAGGATTCGACGAGTACGTTCAAGGAGTGGGTTCTCAAAGAGAAATCATAAGATGGTCATTCAATAAAGATACAGAAATTGGTGATGTTAGACGTTTTGAAGTTCCTCAAGGTTTTGTTATTGCAAAATTAAAAGACAAAAACGAAAGTGGTTTATTACCAATTGACATAGCAAAACAACAAGTTGAACCAATCATTAAAAATCAGAAAAAAGCTGAAATTATTAAGAAAAAAATGAGTGGTGCTTCTTTAGAAGCAGTTGCAAAAGCTTCTGGAGCTTCTGTTCAGCCTGCTATGGGAGTTTCATTAAAAATGCCAGTTATTCCTAATATCGGTAATGAACCTAAAGTTGTAGGTAAAGCTTTTGGATTAGCTGCAGGTAAAACTTCTGAAGTTATTGAAGGAAACTCAGGTATGTTTATGGTAAGAGCTAAAGCTGTAACCAAAGCACCTGAAGTACCAAGTTACACAACTTACATTACTCAAGATAGAACTCAAAATCAATCATACGCTATCTCTAAAGCATACACAGCTTTAAAAGATAAAGCAGAGATCAAAGATAACAGAGCTAACTTCTAAGAAGAATTTCATATAATAAAAAAGGCTATCCGAAAATCGTGATAGCCTTTTTTTTATTTAATTTGTTTTATAACATAGGTCACAATACCCCAAATTATAAATTCGTTATGTGGTTCTATTTGAATGGGTGCATAACTTGGATTTTCGGGCATTAAAAAAATAGCTTCATCAGTTTTCTTGATTCGTTTTACTGTAAACTCACCGTCAATAAAACAAACCGCTACAGCATTATTTCTTGGCTCAAGACTTCTATCAATTACTAAAATATCGCCATCATCAATTCCTGCCCCTGTCATGGAGTTTCCACTTGCTTTGGCATAAAAGGTTGCTTCTTTGTTCTTAATCAACAAATGATCTAAACTTACTTTTGATTCTTCAAAATCAGCTGCAGGCGATGGAAATCCTGCTTTAATTTCACTTGAAATAAATGAGGTTTCGATCGGATTTTCAAAATCAGGAACGAAGAAAGTTATTTTGGAATTTACTTGCATTTTACTTCTAGTAATTCGTTAAAATTCGTAGTATATCGATTGGATAAATGATTCTGTTTCATTTTCCAAGTACGTTTTAAATCTTGTGACGCTAATCTAAGTTTACGTTCACCTGTTTTCGCTTGAACCGCATCCATAACCTCCATGAGTTTTTGGTATTTGGGATTCTCCTCATCAAAAAGTTTAAATTGGCGTTGAGAAGAAGGTACAATCTCTGAAACTATAACACCTGCTTTTTTGTAAGCAGTTCCTTCTTGATACAAATCTTTCAACATCATAATAGCGGCTTGACTAATTGAAAAAGAAGTATTGGAAGGAAAAGATAAAGTTTGCATGCGATAAAAACTATACTTTTCACCATTAGCGTTAAATGGATCTTTTCGCAAATACAAAGTAACCGCATTGCAACAGGAACTTTGTTTTCGTAATTTCTCAGAACAAACACTTGCAAAAGTTACTACTCGCTCTTTGAGTTCATTAAAATCAGTAATATCTTTCTCGAAACTTCTCGTTACAGCGATATTTTTCTTTGCCTTAGGCTCTTCCATTTCTAATACGGATTTCCCTTCTAATTCATACTTCAAACGCATTCCTACGACTCCCATTTCTTTGCGAATAAAGGCTTCGTTATGTAGAAGTGTAAAATCATATGCCGTTTTAATGTTTTTCGCCTGCATTTTTTTGGTTAAACGAAAACCAATACCCCAAACATCTTCAATTTTAGTCCACTTTAAAGCTTTGATTCGTTTTTCCTCTGTATCGATAACATAAATTCCATTTGTGCGTTCTGGAAACTTCTTAGCAATTTTATTAGCTACTTTTGAAAGTGCTTTTGTAGGCGCAAAACCGATTCCAATAGGAATACTCAACCATTTCAAAATTCTGTGTTGGATTTCGGCACCATACGCGTTGAAATCAGGAATTGTCATTCCTGAAAAATTCAAAAAAGCTTCGTCGATACTATACACCTCAACATTTGGTGTATAATTTTCTAAGATTTTCATCACTCTATGGCTTAAATCGCCATACAACGCATAATTGGAAGAAAAAACGTGAATATCATGTTGCTTTATCAAATCGCGAACTTGAAATTCAGGTGCGCCCATTGGAATTCCCAATACTTTAGCTTCGTTACTACGCGAAATGATACAACCATCATTATTAGACAAAACCACAACAGGTTTGCCATTTAACTGAGGCTGAAAAACACGTTCGCAAGAAACGTAAAAGTTATTACAATCGACTAAAGCATACATCTTGTAAAGT
>NZ_JAIWOF010000014.1 GCF_020217025.1 Flavobacterium sp.
TACTTCAACTTTCACAAAAAGGAAATGAGTCAATTGTTAATGTTAATAAATTATCGTTTTAAAGAAAAATGAGCTTTAAAAATTTGTTTAGTCGTTCCATTCTGAGGCAAATATTCCACCGTAAACCAATAATCTGTAGAAGGCAGTTTTTCACCATTATAAATTCCATCCCAACCTGAACTAGCAGGCGACATTTGTTTCAAGAATTTACCATAACGATCAAAAATATTAATTACCGCATCAGGCTGATGACTTAAATCCCAAATGTTCCAATTATCGTTAACTCCATCTGCATTTGGTGTAAAATAATTAGGATAATTAATAATATAAATTGGACCTACAATTGTTGGATTACATCCTCCTAAAATATCATAAATATTTACGTAGTATTCCCCTGTTGGTAAATTGGTAAATACGTTACTTGATTGATATTCGGTAACACTTCCATCTGGATAAACCAATTGATACAAATAATCTCCGAATCCATCTGTTAAATTCACTGTAATGAAAGTATTGTTTTCAAACGGAGTACTTACCGTAAAATCAGCTACAGCCGGACTCGATTGTACAATAGTTACCGTAGTTGTGTTGTAATTACAATTAGCTCCTACATCAGGTGTTAGTTTAATAAATTCAACCGTATAAACTCCTGCTTGCGAAGCGGTATAACTTGGACCGGTTCCCATTAAAGTTCCATTCAAATACCAATTTACAGTAAAAAATGCTGGATTTAAACCAGAATCCATAGTAAAGGTTCGTAACACATCACCTGTCTGAGAATCCACACAGATAATTCCACCTTGAATTGTTATATCCAAAAGAGGATGAACTGTGAATGTGAACGAAATTTCGTCGTTGCAATTTGGGTTTCCAATTGCTGAAGCGTACACGTAATACGTATAAGTTCCAGGAGTTGTGATATTCAAATTTGTAATTAAATCTGCTGGATTACCTCCCGATTGTGAATAATAACCAATGTTATACGCTGTTGTTGGCAACGTTGGCAACACATAAGTTCCGCATTCTTCATTATCGAAAACCAATCCTAAAGTAGCTAAATTTGGCGTTTCAGAAATAACAACATTAAAACTATCTTCTTGTGTACAGATAATTCTATCTCCATTTACAGCGTACACATAAATTGTTGTAGTTGTATTTGGTGTATTAAAAATAGTCCCTGGTGGCACAGGATTTACTCCATTTGGGTCATAAAAATAACCAATGGTATAATTGAACGGTGTCGGCGCCACATGTGTTAATGCTGGCAATTGATAATTTTCAAACTCGCAATGTAGCTCATCAAGATAATCAGGTAAATTAATCCCATTATAAGTAATCGTGAAAGGACGATTGATTTCACAATTAGTCGCTGTATCAATATTATACAAATAAAAGGTTTGGGTAGCATCAAAAACTTGGGTTGAAGAAACAATAGTTCCTCCTCCACTTGGCCCACCAGGCAATGTATAAATAGTCCCATTTACTGGTGTTGGTATAGAATAAGGCAAACATTCTGTTCTACTGAATACATTATCTGCAGCAGGGAATGCATTAATACTTATGGTAAAAGAATCTTCATTAGAACATAATGTAACTGAACCATCTGGATTATTAAATGTTTGTTCATTATAAACATAATAAGTTCCAGGGTTTAAATGAGTGCCGGATAAATCTATAATATCACCAGCAAATAATTGTTGCTGTCCAAATGCTGTGGGACCACCTGACAATGTGTAATAAGTTCCATTTGACAAAACAGGTAGAACAAATTCTCCACATCGAGGTCCATCAGGAATATCGTCAACTAATGGCGTGGGATGAATAACAATATTATAGCTTAAATTGCTAGTACAATTGGGCAAAACAGATGTATTTGTAAAATAATAAACCACTTGGTTTGATGTTATTGGAATGTTAGGATCTACCGAGACACCTGACCCATTAGTACCTGTAAAATAGCCCCCAAATGTAACTGGAGGCAGAACATATCCTTGTTGAGAACACGCATAAACCGTAGAAAATAATGTAGTATCTACTAGATTAATCACAATATCATTCGACTCAATACAAGTTCCTGGCAAACCTTGACTTGTTGTGTGCGCTAAAGAATTAACTACATAGTAGGTTCCTGGGAAGTTGGGCCCAGCAACACTAATAACATCTCCTGCATTCAAAGCCGTTCCTCCTCCATTTGGATCTGTGTTATAATTTCCATTAGTTAATGGTGGCAAAACATAAAAATCACATGTCGTAACATCTGCAGGATCATCTACCAATGGCACTGGATGTATAAAGAAAATAAATTGCTCATCTCTACAAAACACCCCATTAACCTCTGCATAATAATACAAAGTTTCTGTTATAGTTGCTGTTGTTGTATTCAAATATTCTGTTCCAGCTGGAACAATAACACCAGTACCTGTAGGACCTCCTGGCTGCGTATAAAAATTTCCAATGTTCTCAGGAGGAGTTGGCACCACGAATCTTCCACAATGATCTAATTGCGGAACATACTCGTCGATCAGCGTTAAATTAAAACTAGATTCATTAGTACAGCCATTTGCATCTGGTCCAGCAAAAATGTAATACGTTCCACCATCCACTAAAATATCTCCGATATTAAATTGCACTTGACCAGGAGTAGTTGGACCACCTGGCAAAAGATAATAAGTTCCATTAACAATTGTTGGCAAGGTAAATTGACTACATTCAATTGGATCTGGAATATCATCTACTAATGGTAACGGATTAACTGTAATAACAACTGAAGTAACATCAAAACAATTTGGATTTGAATTATCTTGAACTCGGATTCCGACAGTAACTGTAGTAGTACCGTTTGGAATTGTAATAGACGTTACTGGATTTGATCCAGAAGCCGCCTCTCCAACTGAATTATAATAAGTAACTGTATAATTAGCTGGCGATTGTCCATTTAAAACCTCATTTGTAGTTGTAGCAGTAAAAGTGTAATTAGTACTTCCCTGCCCTTCACAAACTGAAATTGGGCTAGGTGCAGTTGCAACCGCTGCATTGTTAACAATCAAATCAAAAGAATATTCCGCATCACAGAAATTACCTGAAACCGTATTAAATATTTTAATGTAAATTGTTTGAGCACCTGCACTTGGGTAAGAAGTCAAATTCGCACTAGGAATTGGATTATTAGCAACAATATCGGCAGGTGTTTCATAGTAAAAAACATCGTAAATAGTGGTATCAATTCCTAAAGTAGATTCATTATTTGAAGCAAGATTAAAATTATATGTTGCCGCTCCTGTATTACATGTAAGCAAGTCAGACGGACTTGTTACAACCAAATCTGTAAAGACGATTGTATCTGTAATTACACAAGTTCCTCTAACTGCTTCAACTGTATATGTTCCGGCATGAGTTACTGTATAAGTAGAATTTGTTTCCCCTGGAATAGGATTTCCATTTTCATACCAAGTATAAGTAAAAGTATTATCTAAATTGGTATTCAAAACAACTTCATCTCCCGAACAAATAATCTGATCTAAACCCAAATCTAAAGTCGTAGTAAAACTTCCTGCAGCTATAAAAACTGCTGAATCAAAACCTGAATTAGCATAATCACCAATCACCAAACGTATTCTATATGGTGTATTAGGAACTACGCCTGACGAGGCATTCATAACCACTGTTTGCCCTCTCATATTTAATGCTGAAGTTGGATTCCCAACATTATATGTTCCAAAAAAAGTTGGATTTACTGAAGCGCAACTATTATTTGGACTCGAAGGATCGTTGTAAATACTATTTCTGATTGTAGTTACCGAAACTGGTGTACTTGTACCCGGAATTACAGCAAGGTTTGTTGAAACTCCAGAAGACAAATCGGTTAAAACAAAAGCAAAAACATCACTGAATTCGCATTGATAGAAACCATATTCGTTTGAAGCGAATAAGAAATTAAAGCTAAAACTATTCGAAAGCGGAATAAAATCAAACTCTAAAAATTCGGCATTCACAATTGGACTTGTTCCACCGTTAGTATCACTTAAATTTTGTAAGAAAGCATCTCCTGAGTTTGTTACAGAACTACTCAAATTAGCACCAGAATATTGACCCTGTGTAAAAGTCGCCACACCATTTCTAATAATTATTCCTTCCGAAATAGGAAAACTAGAACCATTTTGATTAAAATAGGCAACCGCTTGGGTGGAAGAAACCGAAATATTTGAAACTTGAACACAAGAATTTCCTAACAACAAATCAACTAATTGTGCGGGTGAATTTGTAGTATTATCAACTGTTATCCCTTGTGAAAACAAACAAGTTGAATATAAAAAGGCGAATATAAAAAATAAGTTTCTCAAGATTTATGGGGTTTAAATCATTGACATAAATATAACTAAAAAAGAAAAACCAACCATTATTAAATGCAAAAAAGTTTGAATATTAAAAAATATTCAAACTTTTTGTTAATTATTTGATTTTTATCTAATCGTTTAGTTTTAAAACAGCCATAAACGCTTCTTGAGGAATTTCTACGTTTCCAACTTGACGCATACGTTTTTTACCTTTTTTCTGTTTTTCTAAAAGTTTACGTTTACGAGAGATATCTCCACCATAACATTTCGCTGTTACGTCTTTTCTCAAAGCTTTAATAGTTTCACGAGCAATAACTTTAGCACCAATTGCAGCCTGAATTGGAATATCAAACTGTTGTCTTGGGATTAATTCTTTTAGCTTCTCACACATTTTTTTACCAATATTGTACGCATTACTTTCGTGAATTAAAGCCGAAAGTGCATCCACCGGTTGTGCATTTAATAATACGTCTAAACGAACTAATTTGGATTCACGCATTCCTATTGGATGGTAATCAAAAGAAGCATATCCTTTAGAAACGGTTTTTAATCTATCGTAAAAATCGAATACGATTTCCGCTAATGGCATATCGAAATTTAATTCAACACGCTCAGTAGTTAAATACGTTTGATTTGTAATTAAACCACGTTTTTCGATACACAAACTCATTACGTTTCCTACGAAATCTGATTTTGTGATAATCGTAGCTTTGATATATGGCTCTTCTACTCTATCTAATTTTGAAGGTTCTGGTAAATCGGATGGATTGTTTACAATTAAGATCGTATCCGGTTCTTTTTTAGTGTACGCATGATACGAAACGTTAGGAACCGTTGTAATAACCGTCATGTCGAACTCACGTTCTAAACGTTCTTGGATAATTTCCATGTGTAACATTCCTAAGAATCCACAACGGAAACCAAATCCTAAAGCAGCCGAACTCTCAGCAGCAAATACTAACGAAGCATCATTCAACTGAAGTTTCTCCATCGAAGCACGTAAATCTTCATAATCTTCTGTATCTACCGGATAAATTCCAGCGAAAACCATTGGTTTTACATCTTCAAATCCTTGAATGGCATTTGTTGTAGGTTCTTTTGCATCAGTAATCGTATCTCCTACTTTTACTTCTTTTGCTTCTTTAATTCCAGAAACTAAGTAACCAACATCACCTGTTGAAATTACGCTCTTTGGAACTTGATTTAATTTCAATGTTCCAACTTCGTCTGCATAATATTCGTTTCCGGTAGCCATGAATTTAATCTTCTGACCTTTTTTGATTTCTCCGTTAAGAACACGGAAAATAACTTCAATTCCTCTAAAAGGATTGTAATGTGAATCGAAAATTAATGCCTGAAGCGGTTCATCTTTATCTCCTTTTGGAGCTGGAATTTTCTCAATAATAGCTGCCAAAATATTTTCAACACCAAAACCTGTTTTTCCAGAAGCATGAATAATATCCTCTAATTTACATCCTAATAAATCGATAATATCATCGCTAACTTCTTCAGGATTTGCACTTGGTAAATCCACTTTATTTAAAACTGGAATAATTTCCAAGTCGTTTTCTAACGCCAAATATAAATTCGAAATCGTTTGTGCCTGAATACTTTGTGCTGCATCTACAATCAACAAAGCACCTTCACAAGCGGCAATCGAACGAGAAACCTCATACGAGAAATCCACGTGACCAGGAGTGTCGATTAGATTTAAAATATAATCTTCTCCTTTGTATTTGTACTCCATTTGAATGGCGTGACTTTTTATGGTAATACCACGTTCGCGCTCTAAGTCCATGTTATCAAGTAACTGAGCTTTTTCTTCACGAGCCGTAACGGTTTGCGTAGCACCTAATAAACGGTCTGCCAACGTACTTTTTCCGTGGTCAATGTGTGCAATAATGCAGAAATTTCTAATGTGTTTCATCTTTCAATGTAAAGTTCAGGTACAAGAGCCATTTTCATCTTCCAAACTCTTGTTCGTTTAATCTGCAAATATAAGCTAAAGTTTTGGATTTTAAACCTGAGAATCTTTAGAAACCCATTCGATTTAAAAAATTCCTATCTTTGCAAAAAATTGAAGCACCATGCCTAAAATTGGTAACATCATACTACCCGATTTTCCTTTATTATTAGCCCCAATGGAAGACGTGAGCGACCCACCATTTCGTCGTTTATGCAAATTACATGGCGCTGATTTGATGTATTCTGAATTTATTTCTTCGGAAGGATTGATTCGTGACGCTATGAAAAGTAAACAAAAATTAGATATTTTCGATTACGAACGTCCTGTTGGAATTCAAATTTTTGGTGGTGATGAAGAAGCTATGGAAATGTCATCGAGAATAGTCGATGCTGTTCAACCTGATTTGGTAGATATCAATTTTGGTTGTCCAGTAAAAAAAGTAGTTTGTAAAGGAGCTGGTGCTGGCGTTTTGAAAGATGTGGATTTGATGGTACGTTTAACAAAAGCGGTTATCAAAGGAACGAGTTTGCCAGTTACCGTAAAAACGCGTTTGGGTTGGGACGAAAGTTCTATCAATATTGATGAAGTTGCGGAACGTTTGCAAGATATTGGTGTGCAAGCCTTAACAGTTCATGCCAGAACGCGAGCACAGATGTACAAAGGACATTCCGATTGGAGTCATATTGAACGTGTAAAAAATAATCCAAGAATTACGATGCCGATTTTTGGGAATGGCGATATCGATTCTCCTGAAAAAGCATTGGAATACAAAAACAAATATGGTTTAGACGGTATGATGATTGGTCGTGCTGCGATTGGTTATCCTTGGATTTTTAATGAAATTAAACATTATTTCGCCACAGGTGAAAAATTAGCACCACCCAGCATGAACGATCGAATTGAAGCTGCAAAAAACCACTTAATTTGGAGTATCGAATGGAAAGGCGAACGTTTAGGTATCAACGAAATGCGTCGTCATTATACCAATTATTTCAAAGGAATTCACGGTTTTAAAGAATACAAACAAAAATTGGTTACCACAGATGGTATCAATCAGTTATTGGATGTGTTTACCGAAATTGAGCAGGTGTATGCGGATTATGTTTTTGAGGGGTAATCATTTACCCATGATACACCCTAGAAAACACAATCTTTCCGTCTTTAATTTCTAAAACTTCGGCTACTAACATATCGGCTTCGCCAGCTACTTGACGAGTATATTCCATAAAAACTCTGTCGGTATTAGCGGTTAATGAGGTTACTTTGTAATATAATGTTGGTAATCTATCAAAAGCATCTTGCCACCAAACGCGCATCGCATCTTTTCCGATAATTAAACCATTGGTTTCGGGTTGACGAATTTTTAATTTCGGACTGAAATGTTGGGCTTCGTCGTCGTATAATTCTAATAATTTCTCTAAGTTTTTCGTATTGAAAGCATCGAACCATTTAATGGCGATTTGTTGTAGTTGATTTGGCATAAAGTTTAAATTTAAACACAAAGAGCGCAAAGTTTCTCGCAAAGATTACTAAATAAAAAAGGCACAAAGAAAAATCAATGTGCCTGTGTATTTCAAAAAAAACGTTTAAGCATTTTTAAGGTTGATTATTTCTTGTTCGGTTAAGAATCTCCAATCGCCTCTTGGTAAATTTTTCTTAGTTAAACCTGCAAAAGTTACACGGTCCACTTTTAAAACATCGTATTTTAAATGTTCGAAAATTCTACGAACGATTTTTACGTTTGAAGTTTTCATTTTTAAACCAATTTCACTTTTTGGTTGATCTTCGATGTAAGTGATTTCTTCCACATATACTTTGTGTTCGTCAATCATTAATCCTTTTTGAATTTTCTCTAAGTCTTCAAATTTCAAATTCTTATCTAAAGTTACTTGATATACTTTCGAAGAACGTTGATTTGGAACCGTAAATTTCTGAATCATTTCGGTATCATTGGTAAACAACAACAAACCCGTTGTGGTTTTATCCATTCTTCCAACAGGCATAAGATTAGATTTTGAAGCACCACGAACTAAATCTAAAACGTTAGCTGAACCTGGCGAATCATCTCCTGCTGTAGAGAAATTTTTTGGTTTATTTAATAAGACATACTCTTTCTTTTCTGGCGTGATATTTACACCATCAAACTGAACTGAATCGGTTAATTTTACTTTGTAACCCATTTCAGTGATTACTTCACCGTTTACTTTTACATTTCCACTTTGAATGTAAATATCCGCATCTCTACGGCTACACATTCCCGAATTAGAAATGTAACGGTTTAGACGAATTTCATCTGGATTAGATGGTTTTTTTGGAGATTTTGGAGCTTTAGGCGCTTCTTTAGCCGCTTCTGGTTTGGTTTTAAACTTTGAAGGCGCTTTACGAATTGGCGCATTTCCTCTTGAATTACTATCCTTTTTGTAACCTCCTTGTCTTCCTGAACCTGGACGACTTTTATCATTATCTTGATGACGTGACATATTATAAACAATTTGTGCAAAGATATAACTAATATATGGAAATCAATTTTTTGCCGTGAATTAAAACCGATGGTTCGATTAAAACAATACAAAAAACACCTGAAACAATAATAAATTTCAATAAAAAATGAAGTTTTAGATATTCCGTCTTAGAAGTTGCTTTCCATAAAAGTAAAGCAAAAAACAACAACCCAATCAAACTTAAATAGAAGTAAATATCCATGTAACCTACATCATAAACTTCAATTAAAAAATAAACTGGAATTAAAGTAGAAATCGTTAAAACCGAAATAATAGATTTGGCCATTTTTTCACCAAAAACTACTGGAATCGTTTTGTAATCGGCCACTAAATCACCTTCGATATTTTCTAAATCTTTAATTAATTCTCGGATTAAAATCAGCAACAATAAGAAAGTCGCATGAGCAAAAATGACATGATAAAAATTCTTGTAATACATCAAAATCCCGAAGAAAGGCAATACCGCTAAAACAGCAGCCGTGATATTTCCAATTAAAAACATCTTTTTCAACTTATGGGAATAAAACCAAATCAGAAAAATATAGGTCGAAAAGAATAAAACCGCACGCCACGAAATTAAAAACATCAACAAAGCAACTATGAAATTAATTCCAAAATAGACTTTTAGCTTGGTTTCTTGACTCACCAAACGGTCAATCATGGCTTTTTTAGGACGATTGATTAAATCCTTTTTCGCATCGTAAAAATTATTAATGATATAACCCGAAGCAATCGTTAATGTAGAAGCAACAACAATCAAAAACAAACGCCAATCCAAAATAATATCCAAAGCTCGTTTCTCGGGAGCTAAAATGAATATCGCAGAGAGATATTGCGCTAATGCGACCACCCAAATATTGTATCCTCTAATCACAGAAAAGAAGCTGAAGATTTTAGTAAGGACTAATTTGGATTTACGGGTAAGCATTTCTTTTAGGTTAAAGGTAATGGGTGAAGGGTTAAGGGTAGTAATGCTGAATTTTATATTCAAACCTAATCCCTTTTGCCTAATCTCTTTTGCCTATTTTAAAAATTATAAACTACTTCTAATTTATAGTCTTTTAAAGATTCTTTTGCTTTATCTAAGTCTTGTGTAAATCCTAAAATATAACCACCACCACCAGAACCACATAATTTCAAATAGTAATCGTTGGTATCGATTCCTTTTTGCCACACTTGGTGAAATTGCTCTGGAATCA
>NZ_JAIWOF010000015.1 GCF_020217025.1 Flavobacterium sp.
TTGGTTTGAAGTTGTTCAAAACTACTTTTGATAATTGTTTGGTATTTTCTAATAACGATTTTACATCGCCGTGCAAGAAATTTTCCACACAAGCATCGGTATATTTTATGAATTGTGATTTTAACATCGTACGGAAACCGTTATCTTTTAAGTTTTCCATGAAAATAGAAACCATTGGAGCAGTTTCGCCCACTATTCCTGAATCAATTAAGAAAACCGCACCTTTTCCTTGTGTACTTTGTGTTGGAATTCCAGTTGCTTCGATATTATCTTTCGAGTTAATTAGAATTGGAATACTTAAATAACTATTCAAAGGATCTAAACCTGAACTTTTTCCGTGGAAAAACGATTCCATTTGAGAGAAAATCGTCTTCAATTGCAATAATTTTTCACGAGTTAAATTCTCTAAAACCGTGATTTTACCATTCGCATATTTATCATAAATAGCAGCAACTAAAGCACCACTACTTCCTACTCCGTAACCTTGTGGAATACTCGAATCGAAATACATTCCGTTGTTTACATCTTGTTTTAAAACTTCTAAATTGAAAGTTACTAATTCAGGTTGTTCTGTTTGCAATTGCTCTAAATAAACAACAAATCTTTTTAAACTTTCGTTTGATTTAATTGCACTTTCTGAAGGATTTTCATCTTTCTTTAGAGCTCCATTATAGAAATTATAAGGAATTGAAAGTCCTTTCGAATCTTGGATAATTCCGTATTCTCCGAAAAGTAATATTTTTGAGTAAAAAAGTGGTCCTTTCATATTATTTAATTGACAATTAATAATTGATAATTATTTATTCTTTGAAGTATTAATTATACTTGTTAGTAATTTCAATATTTCTATGTTTTTATTTTTCACATTAAGAAACTCTTCATCTGTTAAATAATTCGTTTCATATAACAAATCTAACCAATATTCTGTTTCATTTGCTTCTTTGAGCGAAATTGATAGTTTATGAATAAAGTCAGCTTTGCTTTGTGCATGTTCCGATTCTCTTACATTAGCTCCAATTGAAGTTCCAGAACGCAACAACTGTTTTGATAAAACAAATTCTCTTTTATCAGCTAAAACTTTATAAAGATACACTATTTCTTTAGCGAATTCAAAAGATTTTTCTTTTATAACATTTTTCTTCTCCATTATCAATTGTTAATTATTCATTATCAATTGACTTCCATTTCCAATTTGATCGCAAATATACTGACCATTTTGACAATAGCCAACTAATTCATTTTGAATAAATTGCAATACTTTTTCCTTTACGTTTTCAGGATACAAAACATGCACATTTGCACCTGCATCTAACGTAAAACAAACTGGAATTTGCGTTTCATTTCTGAACTTCCAAATCTTATTAATGATTTCCAATGTGTTGGGTTTCATCAAAATAAAATACGGCATTGAAGTCATCATCATAGCGTGTAGAGTCAAGGCTTCACTTTCTACAATATTGATGAATTCAGCTACATTTCCTGATGATAAAATCGCTTTTATTTGGGATAAATTTTCATGAGCTTGCGCAAAACGTCTTACCGCATAAAGATGATTGTGCATTAAATCGTGCCCAACCGTACTCGAAACTTGTTTTTCGCCTTTATCTACTAATAAAATTGTGTCTTGATAGTTTTTAAAGTTAGAATGAATTTCAGAAAATTTCACTCCAAACAAATCCGAACTTCCGTTAATCTCTGCATGACTTCCCCAAACTACGACTTCACCTTTGATACTTCTGCACGCGCTTCCACTTCCTAATCTTGCCAAAAATGAAGCTTTTGAATAGAAATAGTCATCCGAAATCGTTGGATTAATTGCTTTTTCTAAACTCATGATGTTCATTGCTAAAGCTGCCATTCCAGAGGCTGAAGAAGCAATTCCCGAACTATGAGGAAACGTATTTTTAGTGTCAATTTTAAAATGATATTCTTTTAAAAACGGACAATATTTTTCAATTCTTTCGAAGAATTTTTGAATTTTTGGTTTAAAATCTTCTTTTGGTTTTCCTTCAAAAAGTAAATCGAATGAAAAACTATTATTTTCTAATTTTTTAACTACTTCCAACTTCGTAATTGTTTTACAATTGTTTAACGTAAAACTTATCGATGGGTTCGCTGGAATTTGGTTTTCTTTCTTGCCCCAATATTTCACTAAGGCAATATTACTAGGCGCGCTCCATTCGAAACTAGCGGATTCAATAGAATTATATGAGTTGGCGATAAAATCTTTTTCGGTAAGCATAGCTTAAAATTTTGACAAAAATACCGATTTTGATTGATTTGTTCCCTTGATATTTCGTTAATTTGCCTATAAAATTGAAAACATGAACAAATATCTTAAAATAACTTATTGTGTTGCCATTTGTTTGGCAGTAGGTTACTTATCGAGTAATGTTACACAATCAAGTATTTCCACTTGGTATCCCGAAATTAAAAAACCGAATTTCAATCCGCCAAATTGGTTATTTGCACCCGTTTGGACTACGCTTTTCATCCTAATGGGAATTGCAGCTGGAATGGTGTGGAACAAACTAGAAACCAACAAAGAATTGGTAAAAAAAGGATTATTGTTTTTTACAGCTCAATTACTTTTAAATGCTTTATGGTCGTATTTGTTCTTTGGACTGAATAATATTTTATTGGCATTTATCGAGATTATTTTACTTTGGTTAATTATTTATGAAACCTATTATATTTTTAAACAAATAGACAAAAGAGCTTCTTATTTATTGATTCCTTATTTGTCTTGGGTTGGGTTTGCAACAATTTTAACTGGAACGATATATTGGTTAAATCGATAATCAACATTTATAAAATAAAAAAGGCGACTTCAAATTGAAATCGCCTTTTTTTATATTTTGAAAAGGATTATTTATTTCCCATTTCTTCCATTTCTTTATAGAAAGTTTCTTTGAATTTTTCGTAGTTATAATCTACTTTCAAACGATCATCAGCAGAAATTCTATTATTTAAAGTATTTAATAAAGCAGCATTATTTAACTCAATTGCAATATATGTTTTGTATTTACCTGCAGCTGTTTTAGTTAATTCCTCACAAATTGTTTTAGTTCCAGAAATTGATTGATTGATTACCTCACGGCTTAACCCTTCATATTTAGCAATATATTCTTGTTTTCCACCAGAATTTACATCGTTAAAGTAGTTATCAATAACTGCTTTTAATGTTACTTCTATTTGACCTGCTAATTCTAAACGTGCGTTACTCAATGCCATTCTTTTAGAGTTTGCTTGATCTGGGCTTTCGCCAACACTATTAGCTCTAAAAAAATCTTTATCGGTAAAGTATTTTGGTCCACTACATAAAACTTCTACTTTAACTTCTCCTTTTGGAGCATCTACTGGTTTTTCTTCTTTTTTACTTCTACAAGAAGCTGCACCAAGGACTAATAAACCTACTAAAATTGTATTTCTCATTTTTGTAATTTTTCTCATTTTTGTATAATTATTGTTAAACACTCATTTTTGGTATCAAATTTGAAAGATTTGCCAATATTAACAAAAAAAACAACTCGAAAAAACGTTTGTTTGTTATTTTTGTTTTAAAATTGTCAACTGAACTTTAACACATTTTACAAAATACGTGCCAATCTATGAAATTGAACTTTACCCCAAAATATTCAATCGTATTCTTATTCTTATTTCTGTTCTCTTGTAGTATAAAAAACACTACCTTAAAAAAAGGAGCTGAAATGGAAAAATTAGGCAACTTCAAACAAGCCTCAGAATTGTATTTAGGTGTTTTATACAGAAAACCAAATCTCCCAGAAATTGAAAACGCGTTAAGAAGAAGTGCTCAATTGCATATTTCTGAGACAGCTTTCACAATTGCCACAAAAAACGAAAAAGGAGACAAAGAAGGTGTTGTAAATGAATATTACAATCTGAATGGTTTTGTGAATCAAGTAAATGCTTTCACAAAAAATCTAGATATTGATCAACAAACGAAAGCGATTTACAACAAAAACTTAGATCAATATTTAATGGGGCAATATGATTTAGGAATCAAATATCTTTCTGAGAAAAAATTCGCAGAAGCTGAAAGTGTTTTTAATGATATTTCTCGTTTTAATCCTAATTACAAAGACACTCCAAAACAACTAAGCATTGCCATAAATGAGCCTGTTTATTTGAGCGGAATTCAACTTTTTGGAGAAAAAAAATACATGCCTGCTTATGATAAATGGAATGAAATTTACACTCGTGAGGCTAATTATAAAGACGTAAAAAACAAATTGCAACAAGCATTAAACGAGCGTTACAAAGAAGGAAGTTATTATTTAATGCAAGAAAACTTTAAAGAAGCAGAATTAGCTTTTGAGCAAGTTAAAAATATAAACAACAACTATTTAGATGTAAAAAATCTGCATCGTGAAGCTGCTAGCGAACCTATTTATCGTAAAGCGATTAAAGATTTGAAGAAAGGAAAATGCAGAACCGCTTATTTAGGATTGGATGACATTATTCAAAGATTTGATAGTTACAAAAATGCTGATGAATTAAAATCGGATGCTTTAGTATGTGCAGAATATCCAATTATTGTAGAATCATATAGAGGAAGAAACTCGAGTGGCTTTGAAAGCAACATTCAAAATGCGGTTATTGAAGACATTTTAGCTAGTAAAAATCCGTTTGTAAAAATCATTAAAGGAAGCAATGACATTTCTTCTCCGTATTATAATATTTCGGAGACAAGCAAAAACAACACACAATTGAAGCGATATATAGAAAATTTTTATGTAAGAACAAATGCAAAAGCGGTTTTAACAATACATATTAATCAATATCAGTTACAAGACGAACCTGTTAGAAGTTATGATGTTAATGGATTAGAAGTAAAAAAATTAAAGGCTCGTAATGGTTCCGATTCGCTTGTTGAAAAATCAGTAGTGTATAAAGAATATGAAAAAAGAAGTACGTTACAATCCAACATTACGTATCGATTAGTTGAAATTACAACAGGCAAAATTTTGATGCAAAAAACCATCCAAAAAAATGATGAAAAACAAATTCGATACGCTCGAAATAATAATTCAAACTATAAACTGATTTATCCTACGCGCACCATTGCTGACCGAATAATGAGAGACGAATCGAACTATAAAAACTTGCAAGCGCTTTTCCAAACTAGCGATCAAATTAACAGTCAATCTCTAGCTGAGAACATTTTAACCGATTTTAGAAAACGAATTGTTTCCGAAATTTTGCTTTTTAACCCTGAAGAATAATGCTTAAATATATCGTTTTACTTACTAGTTTTTTTGTTTTTTTCTCATGTGGAAGTTCTAAAAACAATTCCACAATTCCTGAAAATGCTCCAGAATGGGTTTCCAAAACTCCTTTGAGTAATTTTAATTATATCGGAATTGGTATGGCACCAAAATCATCATCTGATTATAGAGAAAAAGCACAAAAAATGGCACTAACTGAAATTTCAAATAGCATTTCGGTTACCGTTTCTAGTAACAATTCGCTAAACGTTTTTCAATATGATGATACTTTTAATGAGTTTTATCGCATGAACAGCATGGTTTCTAGTGCTGCTTTTTTAGAAGGATATGATATCGTGGATATTTTTGAAACTGAAAATTATTATTACACCTATTTAAGCTTATCAAAACAAAAACACCAACAATTAAGAAAAGCCCGAATTAATAAAGCATTAGAAGCTTCGATTTTCAAATTTGATTACGCCAAAAAACTGACTGCTGAAAAAGATTTTTCTGAAGCTATAAAACAACAAATTTTAGCCTTAGAAGATATTAGTGAGTTTTTAAACGAAGATTTACGCTACACCGAAAATCAGACAGAAAAGCCCTATGTTAGTCTTTTGATGAACACGATTTTTACTAATTTAAATCAAATTGAAATATCATTTCCCGTAAAACAACTGAACATCAAACATGCTGCTGACCCAAAAGACATTAACATCCAACCCATAACCATTAAATCGCAAAATAAGACACTTAGCAACATTCCTGTTTCTATTTTTTATTCTTGGCAACCGGGACAAAGTTTGGATTTGGTTTCAGAAAGCAATGGTACAATTTCATTAGTAATTCCGAGAAATTGTAGTAAAAACAATTCGGAAAAAATCACAGCAATTTTAGATACGTACTCTTTAGTTAAGAATTTAAGTCAAAACCGAGTGGTTCAAAAGATATTTGAAAATTATCAATCTAAAAAGTTTGAACTATCCATTGCAAAACAATTACCTGTTATTGAATTAGATATATTTTTAATTGACAAGTTGAAGAAAAATTTAAATGCCTTAGAAGACGAATTGTTTCAGATTTTTTCTGCTGATTATTTCACCTTAGCTTCAAGAAAAGCAAAAAAAGATTTTACCATTACTATCGAAAGTAAAAAAATTGAAAACTTACAAGTAAACGGTAAAATTTCCACAAAACTAGAAAGTCGTATTAAAATTACAAATTCTAGCAACCACATTGTATATCAAGAAACCTTGTACAACATCATCGGAATAGGTTCTAGCACTGAACTAGCTGAACAAGATGCTTTGCAATCGTTGATGGATAAAATTAAGATGGTAAATTACACTGTTATGGTTCAATCGATGTTATAGCATTAGCTACAATAAATCCGCCTGTCCAAGCATTTTGAAAGTTAAAACCGCCCGTAATCGCATCGATATTTAGAATTTCCCCAGCAAAAAAAATATTAGGTAAAATTTTGCTTTCCATGGTTTTAAAATTCACTTCTTTTAAGTCAATCCCACCTGCGGTCACGAATTCTTCTTTAAACGTACTTTTTCCGTTAACTTGAAATTCGCCATTGGTTAATTGTTCGGCTAATGTATTCAATTGTTTCTTATCCACATCTGCCCATTTGGTTTCTTCTGTAATTCCTGCTGCTTTTACGAGATTTTCCCAAAGACGTTTTGGCAATTCGAAATGCGCGTATTTTGAAACTAATTTTTTAGAATTTTCTTCTTTGATAGTTTTCAACAAATCGATGGCTTCTTCAAAATCAATTTCGTTTAACCAATTAACTTGAATGGCAAACTGATATTTTTTATCCGCTAATTCTCTTGCTCCCCAAGCAGAAAGACGCAATATTCCAGGGCCGCTCATGCCCCAATGCGTAATTAATAAAGATCCAGATGCTTGTAGTTTTGATTTCTTTACTTTTACCGAAGCCAAAGCAGAAAGTCCCATCAAATCTTTGATTCGCGAGTCTTTAATATTAAATGTAAATAGCGACGGAACAGGTTCAATAATGGAATGTCCAAGATTTTGTAACAATTCCCACATCTTCGGATTACTTCCGGAAGCCATTACAATTTTTTCACATGTAAAAACCTCTTGGGTAGTTGTTACTTTCCAATGGTTTTCGGTTTTATATAACTCCTGAACGCTATGATTGGTTAAAATATAGATTTTAAGCTTTTGAGTTGCTTTTAAAAAACAATCGATTATTGTTTGAGACGAATTAGAAACGGGAAACATTCTACCATCGTCTTCAATTTTCAGTTCAACTCCATGTTGTTCAAACCATTCAATCGTATCTCCTGAACAAAATTGATGAAACGGACCTTTTAATTCCTTTTCGCCTCTTGGATAAAATTTCACTAAATCATTCGGCACAAAACACGCATGTGTTACATTACAACGACCACCGCCAGAAATACGTACTTTTTCTAAAACGCTTTTCCCTCTTTCAAGTATAGCTACTTTTAGATTTGGATTTTTTTCTACAATGTTGATAGCTGTAAAAAATCCAGCTGCGCCTCCGCCAATAATGATGATGTCGTATTTTGAGTTCAATGAGTTTGTTTTAATTTGAATAAAAGTAATTATTTTAAATTAAAAAAGCTCCAACTTTCGTTAGAGCTTTAAGTGCGGGTAAAAGGACTCGAACCTTCACACCTTGCGGCACCAGATCCTAAGTCTGGCGTGTCTACCAATTTCACCATACCCGCGTATGCTTAATTGTGGGTGCAAATATAGGTAATTGCATTAAATATTCAAACACAAACCACATTTATTTTAATAAAAAAACCTCTCAAAAAGAGAGGTTTTTAATATGTTGCTAAATAAAATTATTAAGCTTCGAAAGGAACTACAGATACATAAGATTTGTTTTCCCCTTTTTTCTGGAATTTTACAACTCCATCAACTTTAGCATGTAAAGTATGATCTTTACCCATGTAAACGTTTTCACCTGGGTTGTGCTTCGAACCTCTTTGTCTAACAATGATGTTTCCAGCAATAGCAGCTTGACCACCATAAATCTTAACGCCTAAACGTTTCGATTCTGATTCTCTACCATTCTTCGAACTACCGACACCTTTCTTGTGAGCCATGACGTAATATTTTTAAATGTTATTCTTCAGTTTTTGGTTTTTTTGTTGCTTTAGCTTTTGGCTTAACTTCTTCAGTAGCTTCAGTTACTTCAACTTCAACTTCTTTTTTAGCAGCTTTTTTCTTAGCACCAGCAGCAACGATTCCTTCAATTAAAATTTGAGTGAATGATTGTCTGTGACCGTTTTTCTTTTTGTAACCTTTTCTTCTTTTCTTTTTGAAAACGATTACTTTATCACCTTTTAAGTGTTGTAACACTTTGGCTTCTACTGAAGCACCTTCTACAGCTGGGGCGCCTAAAGTTACTGTTCCGTTTTCATCTAATAAAAGAACTTTGTCAAAAGAAACTTTAGTTCCTTCTTCTGAAGCTAAACGGTGAACATAAACCTTTTGGTCTTTGCTTACTTTGAATTGTTGCCCTGCTATCTCTACGATTGCGTACATAACAATGATTTTAGTTAAAAATTTTAAGGTTGCAAATATACAATAATTTATAAACCAAACAACTATCTCCTTAATAAAAAAATCAGAAATTGTATTTTCAATAAATTTTCTACATAAAAACTCTATTTAATTGTAACATAATCCCGAAATTGCGTCTTATTACAATTATATCAAACAAATTAATAACGTATGAAAAAATCTTTAATGGCTTTGGGTACTGCACTAATGCTTGGCGGAACTGCTTCTGCTCAAAAAGTAACATTCGAGGAATTTGATTTAGACAACGGATTACATGTTGTACTTCATCAAGATAATTCTGCACCTGTGGTAATTACGTCTGTAATGTATCATGTAGGAGCAAAAGACGAACAACCAAACCGTACTGGTTTTGCTCACTTTTTTGAACACCTTTTATTTGAAGGAACAAAAAACATTGGTAAAGGCGAATGGTTTAAATTAGTTACGGCAAACGGAGGAAACAACAATGCCAATACTACGGATGATAGAACATATTACTACGAAGTTTTCCCTTCAAACAATTTAGAATTAGCTATTTGGATGGAATCAGAACGATTAATGCATCCAGTAATTGATCAAAAAGGTGTTGATACACAAAACGAAGTAGTTAAAGAAGAGAAAAGATTACGTGTTGACAATCAACCTTATGGGAATTTAATTAAAGCGGTTAAAGAAAACATGTTTAAAGTGCATCCATATAAATGGACAACCATTGGAGAAATGGAGCATTTAGATGCTGCTACTTTAGAAGAATTCTTAGCTTTCAACAAAAAATTCTATGTGCCAAACAATGCAGTTTTAGTAATTGCAGGTCAATTTGACAAAGCGCAAGCAAAAGAATGGGTGAAAAAATATTTTAGCGCTATTCCAAAAGGAGCTCCAGTAACTAGAACTAAAGTAGAAGAAGCACCTATTACAAAAGAATTTAAAGCAACTTGGCAAGATCCAAACATTCAAATTCCAATGGTGGTAGCATCTTACAGAACTCCATCTATGAAAACTCGTGATGCTAGAGTATTAGATATGATTTCTTCTTACCTTTCTGATGGGAAAAGTTCGAAATTATACAAGAAAATTGTAGACGATAAAAAAATGGCTTTACAAATTGGAGCTTTTAACTACAGTCAAGAAGATTACGGAATGTATTTAATCTATGGTTTACCAATGGGACAAAATACAACAGAATCTCTTGTAAA
>NZ_JAIWOF010000016.1 GCF_020217025.1 Flavobacterium sp.
AGAAATTGATGAGGAAATTGCAAAAATGCAAAACGAATTAATTTCTGAAAAAGATTTCCAAAAACTTCAAAATAAATTTGAAAGCAACTATGTAAGCAATAATGCTTCTGTTGAAGGAATTGCTGACAATTTAGCTACTTACTATATGTTATATGGTGATATCAATTTAATTAACACTGAAATCGATATTTATCGTTCTATCACAAGAGAAGAAATTAGAGATGTTGCAAAAAAATATCTAAACTCAAACCAAAGAATGATTTTAGATTATGTTCCTGCTAAAGACAAAGCTCAAAACTAAGATTTGAAGAATATGAAAAAATTTATATACATAGCAGCCAGTTTATTTTTAACAATAACTATGCAAGCACAAGACAGACCACAACCAAAAGCGGGACCAGCTCCTACAACTAACATTAACAAGCCTCAAAGTTTTGTTCTTAAAAACGGTTTGAAAGTTTTAGTTGTGGAAAATCACAAATTACCACGTGTTTCTTTCAATCTAACATTAGACAATCCACCTTATGCTGAAGGAAATAAAAAAGGAGTTTCTGATATCTTAAGTGGAATGTTAGGTAACGGAACAGAAACAGCTACTAAAGATGCGTACAACGAAGAAATCGACTTCTTAGGAGCGGACATCAACTTTTACGCTTCTGGAGCTTCAGCAAATGGTCTTTCTAGATATTCAAAAAGAATTTTAGAATTAATGGCAGATGGTGCATTAAACCCATTATTTGACCAAAAAGAATTCGAAAAAGAAAAAGAAAAAATCATCGAAGGTTTAAAATCAGATGAAAAAAGCGTTACTGCTATTGCTCGTAGAGTAGAAAACGTATTAACGTTTGGAAAAGAACATTACAAAGGAGAATTCACTAGTGAAGAAACTTTAAAAAATGTAACATTAGAAGACGTTGTTATGAATTATAACACGTATTTCGTTCCAGCAAATGCTTATTTAGTAATTGTAGGAGATGTTAACTTTAAAGAAGTTAAAAAAGAAGTAGAAAGACTTTTTGGAACTTGGAAAAAGGCTACTGCTCCACAGTTAACTTATTCAAATCCTAAAGACGTTCAATATAGCCAAATCAACTTTATTGACACTCCAAATGCAGTACAATCTGAAATCGCTTTAGTTAACTTGTCTAACTTAAAAATGACAGATAAAGAATATTTTTCAGTTTTATTAGCTAACCAAATTTTAGGTGGTGGCGGTGAAGGAAGATTATTCTTAAACTTACGTGAAAAACATGGTTGGACATACGGAGCTTACTCTTCAATTGGAGCTGGAAAATACATCAACAAATTCCGTTCAAGTGCTTCAGTTAGAAATACAGTAACGGATAGTGCAGTTGTAGAATTTTTCAATGAGTTAAAAAGAATCAAAACAGAATTAGTTTCTGAAGAAGATTTAAGAAATGCAAAAGCAAAATATGTAGGTAACTTCGTAATGCAAATTGAAAAACCATCAACTATTGCAGGTTATGCTTTAAACAAGGAAACTCAAGGTTTACCTGAAGATTTCTACGAAAATTACATCAAAAACATCAACGCAGTTACTGCAGAAGATATCAAAAATGCTGCTAACAAATATTTCTTATCTGATAAAACAAGAGTGGTTATCGTAGGAAAAGCAGCAGATGTTTTACCTGGTTTAGAAACAATGAGTAAAAGAGAAAAATTACCAATTTTCTACTTTGACAAATATGGTAATCCAACAGAAAAACCAGAAGTTAAAAAGCCAATTCCTGCAGGAGTAACAACTCAAACTGTACTTAACAACTACATCAATGCTATTGGTGGCGAGAAAGCGGTTAAAAATGTAAAAACGTTAGCCGTAATGTCTGCCGGAACTGTTCAAGGAACACCTTTAGAATTAGTAGTAAAAACAGCTCCTAAAAAATTAGGCGTTGAAATGAAGGCTATGGGAATGGTAATGATGAAACAAGTTGTTAACGAAAAAGAAGCTTACATGGTACAACAAGGTCAAAGAAAAGATTTCAAAGACCAAGATTTGAAAGACATGCAAGATATGGCAGGTAATTTTAAAGAATTATCCTTATTGACAGACAAAGACGTTACTTTAACAGGAATCGAAAACATTAATGGAGCAGATGCTTACGCTATTAAAAACGGAAAATCTACTTATTACTATGATGTAAAAACTGGATTTAAAGTAGCTGAGGCTAAAGACGTTGAGCAAGGCGGTCAAAAAATGACACAAACTACTTACTATCAAGACTACAAAGATGTAAAAGGGTTGAAATTCCCATACAAAACCATCATGAATGTTGGTATCGAAATCGAATTAATTACTACTGAAGTTAAAATTAACGAAGGTGTAACTGATGCTGATTTCAAATAATAAACAAAACATGAAATTCAGAAAGCGCTCAAGAAATTGGGCGCTTTTTTTTATTTCTTACTGGAAAAATAAACTCCGACTAAAACAACTAAAGCACCTAATAATTGAATTACCGAAAGCGTTTCATTCATAAATAAATAACCTAAAACAAAAGCTACTACCGGAATAATATAAGTTACCGAAGAAGCAAAAACAGGTGATGAAAGCTGAATCAATTTAAAGAATAAAATATTTGAAAATCCAGTTCCGACGATTCCTAAAATCGCAATAAAACCTAAAGAAGTTTGCACTTTAGTTTCATGAATGATATCAAAAAAACCAGTGAAATACAAAACGATTAAAGCCGGAAAAAACATAATTAAAAAGTTTCCTGTACTAATGGTTAACGGCTTTAAATCAGATAAGTATTTTTTAATTAAGTTGACATTGATACCATAAAAAATCGAAGCAATTACAATTAAAATTGCGTAGTAATAGTTTTCAGTAGTATTTTCTCCATCACCAAATAACACTAACAAAGCACAACCGATAAAACCAATAATAACTCCAAAAACTTGACTACGTTGCACACTCATTCCAAAAAAAAGCAATCCAGCTAAAAGAGTATTCAAAGGAGTTAATGAATTTAAAATCGAACTAATAGAACCATCAATTTTTGAAAGTGCAAAAGCAAATAAAAACGCTGGAATAAAGGTGCCACATAAAGCTGTTAGCGCAATAAATTTCCATTTATATAAGGGAATTTGAGGAATTTGTTTGAATCCAACAACAATCAAAAACATAGCTGCAAAAAGAATTCGCAAACTCCCTAATTGCACCGAATTCACACCTTTTAACCCCAATTGCATTAAGATGAAGGAACTTCCCCAAACGCAGCCTAAAAAGCCTAATAAATACCATTTTGTCGAATTGTTTTCCATAGCGCTAAATTGTTCGTCAAAATTCAGGCTTTATTTTGAAAATAGCACTATGAAATTTTGTAATTTTGCATAGTCTTTATTTAGAGACTTTTAATTTAACATTTATAGATATGAAAAATTTAAAAAATATTGGTTTAGCGCTTTTAATGACACTTTCATTAGCAAGTTGCAAACAAGAAAACAAAGAAGTAGCAGTTGAAGAAACTAAAAAAGAAGCCGTTTCAGAAGCTGATTTAGCTAAAATGCAAACTGCAAGTTTTACTATCGATGGAATGACTTGCGCTATGGGTTGTGCTAAAACTATCGAAAACAAATTAGCAGAACAAGAAGGTGTTGGACAAGCGGTTGTGGATTTCGACACTAAAATTGCTACTGTAAAATTCGATGCTGAAAAACAATCGTTAGAATCTCTAACTAAAACCATTGAAGGTGTTGCTGGTGGTGATTCTTACAAAGTAACGGAATCGAAAAAAATGTAATAAAAAACGCCCTGAGATAATCAGGGCGTTTTTTATTTCCAACATCTAATAATCATACATTTTAATTCATCGTTTGGATAAATTAAAGTGTAAATTGAATTACTTCCATCATAACAATCATTAGTATTATTCTCCTTTTGAATCTGATTAATTTTTTTACCTTTTTTTAAATTTTCAAAAATTATTTTTAAATCAGAATGCAAATATTCAGTTTCTATACCAGGAACTTTTGATTTATATTCTTTAAGGGCAGATTCAAATCTATCTTCATATTTACTTTCATTCATATTAAGCCTAAATTCAATATATTTTTCTTTAGAAAATATTTGAACAAAACTTGCAGGACAACCATCGCAAGCAAAATCATGTTTTTCAATAATTAGAATTGTATCATTTTTGTTTTGTTGATGTAGTTCAATTATATCCTTAATATATTGCTTTCTAAAATCAAACTGCGACTCTATTTCATTTGAAAATTTACCAATATTAGACTTATGACATTTATAAATCTTGTCATTAAGTGAATCATTATTGATTAATAATAACACAATTGAAATGATAAATGATATCAAATTGACTTTGATCATTTTTGTAAATTAGAAATTAATACAAATTTATTTCCATTCCAAAGTTTCCATTATCTTGCGCATATCTTCTTTTAGATATTGAGCGGCAGGCAAAATGGAATCGAAATTAGGTTTTGCATAAAAATAAACACTTCCAACGATAAAGTTTTTAGTGCTATCGGTAGCATAAAATTGCGCATTAGTCGCGGCATTACCTCCTACTTCGTAAAACATTCCGTAAACCTTTTTCTTGCCATTAATAAAAGGTTGTTCAACAATGTCATCTGCTTTTACAACGTGATTGTAAGTAAGTGTTTGAGCATCGCGTAATAATTTATCTATATCGTTGTTTACTGATTTGTGAGTCAAGTAAATCGTAGCTTTCATCTTTGGATAATTGATTTCAAAAGCACATGATTTGTCTTTTATCAAGGCTAAATTATTTTTCTCAAAAGTAAAGGAACAATTAGAATCTAATTTAGAATATTTCGCTTTTGGATATTCTAAACTTAATTGTCCTTTTGGTTTTGGCAATGTTTCATCTCCACAAGAAATCAAACTTAAAAACAATCCCAAACAGCTTAATTTTACTATATTTTGTATCATAATTACAATAACGTAACTTTTATTTGTTTTATTCTTCTCTTATCTACATTTTCGATGGTAAAAATAAGATTATGGAATGTTATTTTCTGTCTTTTCTTTGGAAAATTTCCAGAAATCTCAAGTAAGAATCCCGCTAAAGTCTCGGCTTCACCTTTTTTACTTTCAAATTCATTTTCATCCACTTCAATAATTCGATAAAAATCTTTCAAGCTGATTTTGCCTTCAAAAAGGAAATTTTTATCATCAATTTGAGAGTAAATTAAATCTTCATCGTCAAATTCATCACTAATATCGCCTACAATTTCTTCCAAAACATCTTCTAAAGAAATAATTCCCGAAGTTCCTCCATATTCATCTACCACAACCGCTAAGTGACTTTTCATGCCTTGAAAATCTTTCAACAAATCGTCTAACTTTTTGTTTTCTGGAACGAAGAATGGTTGGCGTAATAATTTGGTCCATTCAAAATCTTCGCTATCGATATGGGGAATCAAGTCTTTAATAAACAAAATTCCTTCAATTTGATCAATATTTTCTTTGTAAACTGGAATTCGAGAATAGCCTTTCTCAACTATTTTTGGCATTACTTGAGCAAAAGTTTCTTCGATATTTAAAGCAAAAACATCAATTCTTGGACTCATTACTTGGCGCACTTCGGTGTTTCCAAAAGTTACAATTCCTTCTAAGATTTTTTGTTCGCCATCAGTTGTATCGGTTTGCGATGTTAATTCTAAGGCTTGTGAAAGTTGGTCAACCGAAAAATTCCCCTTTTGTACATTGAGTTTCTTCTCGATAAAAAGAATTCCGTTTCGCATCGGAACACTGATTGGAGATAAAATATTATTCAAAATCGAAATCGGAATAGCTACTTTTCTTGCAAAAACCATATTGTTTCGATTGGCATAAATTTTTGGCAAGACCTCACCAAACAACAATAGAAAAAATGTAACTAAAACCACTTCAACTGTAAAACGTAATGCATAAGATTCAATTCCATCAAAAAAGCGTTCACTAATTGATGAGAATAAAATAACAACTGCAATATTTACAAAATTATTGGCTACTAAAATTGTAGCTAATAGTTTTTTTGGCTTTTCTAACAAATTAGAAATTAGCGTTCCACTATTGTAATCTTTGTTTGAAATATCGTCGATATCTTTTTGAGATAAAGAAAAAAGTGCCACTTCTGAGCCCGAAATAAAGGCAGAACAAGCGAGCAATACCACAATTGCTAGTATTCCAAAAAGGAATTCAAAGTCTATAGAATAAAGAAAACTGGCCGGATCAGGATCCAAATTAAATCAATTTAGTTAAACATTAAAATCATCAGGAGCACTACCTGTTGGTAAAGACGACTTGCTTAAATCGGTCTCTTTTTTGGTGGTTAAGAATGTAAATTCGGTTACCTGAATTTCAGTAGTGTACTTTGTAGCACCATCTTCTGCTTGCCATTGACGCGATTTGATTCTGCCTTCAATGTAAATTTTATCGCCTTTAGAAAGGTATTTTTCGCAAATTTCGGCTGCTTTATTTCGAACAACAATGTTGTGCCATTCTGTAGAAGTAATTTTTTCTCCGGTAGTTTTGTTGATGTATACTTCGTTTGTCGCTAAAGGAAAACGTCCAATACAATTACCACCTTCAAAGTAATGCATTTTAACTTCGTCACCTAAATGACCTATCAAAATAACCTTGTTTAATGTTCCGTTCATGGCTTATATGTTTATTAGGGTTAATCAAAAATAGTAATTTAAAGTGAATTACAATAATTTGCAACAATAAAATTGTGAATTACTATTGGAAAAGGAAGTTTTTCAATTTCCGTAATTGGTTTTGAATCAGGTAATTTTGAATCGAATTGTACTTCAAAAAAGCGAATATTCAAATGTTGGTGCGACAACTTATGCAGTTTAACATCGTTGTGAAGTGATATAACTTCAACAGGTTTCAAATTGAAGAATTCCATTTTGGAAACTTCTTCGATAATTTCATTTTCCGACAATTGACTTTTGGTTTCAAAAACTGGAAATTCATATAAGTTTTCCCAAATTCCTTTTCCTTCCCGCTTTTGAACGATAAAATTGGAATCCGAATCTTTTAAGATTAGATAATTTAAATAACGTGGTGTGACCTTTGTTTTCTTAGTTTTAACCGGAAGTTCATTTACTTTTTTATGTTGAAGTCCGGCACAACTCGAATTTAAGACACAAGCTTCACAATTTGGATTTTTCGGAACACATTGCAACGCACCAAACTCCATAATCGCTTGGTTAAACAAGGCAGGATTCTTTTTATCTAATACTTCTTGCGCTAATTGCTGGAATTCGGTTTTAGTTTTTGGTAAAGAAATATCGCTCTCTACATTAAAATAACGACTTAGAACTCTAAAAACATTTCCGTCTAAAACCGCAACAGGCTCGTTATATGAAAAAGAAGCAATGGCTGCAGCGGTGTATTCACCAACACCTTTTAATTTTAATAAGTCTTTATAATTAGATGGAAATTCGCCATTTAATTCAAAAGCGATGTATTTTGCAGTTGCATGAAGGTTTCTAGCTCTTGAATAGTAGCCTAAACCTTGCCATAATTTTAAGACTTGTTCTTCATCAGCATTAGCTAAGTCAAAAACGGTTGGAAAAGCTTCAGTAAAAGACAGAAAATAAGGCAAACCCTGCGCCACTCGTGTTTGTTGTAACATAATTTCTGAGAGCCAAATCCAATACGGATTGGTCGTATTTCGCCATGGTAAGTCGCGCTTGTTTTGTAAATACCAATGAATTAAAGAGTTAGAAAATTCCATGATTTTATATTGGGACAACAAAAATAAATCTTTAGTAATTAAAATTTAATCAATTAAGGTTGAATTATTGTTTTTTTAATTCTTATATTTGCAAACTCAAAAAAATACACAAAATATAAATACGAAAGAAAATGACGAAAGCAGATATCGTAGCGAAAATTTCAGAAAAATTAGGACTTGAAAAAGGAGATGTTCAAGCAACAGTTGAGACTTTTATGGAAGAAGTGAAAAACTCGTTAGAAACTGGTGACAATGTTTATTTAAGAGGTTTTGGAAGTTTCATTATCAAAACAAGAGCTGAAAAAACAGGAAGAAACATTTCTAAAAATACTACAATTAAAATCCCTGCACACAACATTCCAGCATTTAAACCTGCTAAAGTGTTTGTAGAAAGCGTTAAAGAAAAAACAGAAGTTACAGTATAAAAACTATTTATTAATCTAAACACCAACATGTTATGCCAAGTGGTAAAAAAAGAAAAAGACATAAGGTAGCAACTCACAAACGTAAGAAAAGAGCGAGAGCAAACCGTCATAAAAAGAAAAAGTAGTTTAAAACTACTTTTTCTTTTTTAGAAAAAAGTTCATTGAAATGAATCAATTTAAATATTGATTCCCAGGTACAACTGCCTGTAAAAAATGTTTAATCCATCTGTTCGCCTTGGCGAATGGATAAAAATGTACTGCATGAACAAAGAGTTAATTATTAGATCTGGTTCAGACGCTGTAGATTTTGCCTTATTAAAAGATGGAAAACTAATAGAATTACACAAAGAAGAAGAAAAGCAAAGCAATTTTGCGGTAGGTGATATTTTTATCGCTAAAATCCGTAAACCTGTGGCTGGTTTAAATGCCGCTTTTGTGAATTTAGGTCATGAAAAAGATGCATTCTTGCATTATCACGATTTAGGTCCCAACTTACCTTCTTTGATGAAATTTATTAAACTTGTAAGCGCAGGTAAATTAAAAGATTATTCACTCAAAAATTTTCCTTTTGAAGCTGAAATTGATAAAGATGGCACTATAACCGATATTCTTAGCGCCAATCAATCCGTTTTAGTTCAAGTGGTTAAAGAGCCTATTTCGACTAAAGGTCCTAGAATTAGTTCTGAGATTTCATTAGCCGGAAGATATGTGGTTTTAGTTCCTTTTTCAGATCGCGTTTCTGTTTCGCAAAAAATAGAATCGAGAGAAGAAAAAGATAGATTAAAACGATTGGTTCAATCTATCAAACCAAAAGGATTCGGCGTTATTGTGCGAACAGTAGCCGAAGGCAAAAAAGTAGCCGAACTTGATAAAGATCTACAAACACTGCTCGACCGTTGGTCAGCAATGAGCAGAAGATTACAAACTGCACATCATCCATCAAAAGTATTAGGAGAACTTAACAAAGCTTCTTCTATCTTAAGAGATGTATTTAATGATACCTTCACAGGGATTCATGTTGATGATGAAGATTTGTATCTTGAAACGAAGGAGTATTTGCAAGAAATAGCTCCCGACAAAGTGTCTATCGTAAAACACTATCAGTCTAAGGAACTGCCTCTTTTTGAGAAATACAATATTGAACGACAAATAAAAACGTCTTTTGGAAAAACAGTTTCCATGAGCAAAGGTGCTTATTTGATTATTGAACATACCGAAGCTTTACACGTTATTGACGTGAACAGTGGAAATCGTTCAAGCAAAGCAACTAGCCAAGAAGATACTGCTCTAGAAGTTAATATGATTGCTGCAGCTGAAATTGCACGTCAATTAAGACTTAGAGACATGGGCGGAATTATTGTAGTGGATTTCATTGATATGCAAAATCCAGAAAACCGCAAAGTATTGTACGACTTCTTAAAAGAAGAAATGAGTGACGATAAGGCCAAGCATAAAATCTTGCCTCCTAGCAAATTTGGATTAATTCAAATTACTAGACAAAGAGTTAGACCAGAAGTTAATATTAAAACAAGAGAAGAAGACCCTAACAATGAACATGGGGAAATTGAAGCTCCAATTTTAATTATCGACAAAATAGCGTCTGACCTTGAACGCATTATAAAAGACCATAAAAAAGTTGTACTTAATGTACATCCGTTTGTGGCAGCATACCTTACTAAAGGTTTTCCATCCTTACGTTCGAAATGGTTTTTCGAATATAAGAAATGGGTGAAAATTATACCTCGTGACGCTTACACGTATCTAGAATATCACTTCTTCGATAAAGAAGGAAATGAAATTATAGTAAAATAATATGGGATGTATCCTGTAAAAATAAAA
>NZ_JAIWOF010000017.1 GCF_020217025.1 Flavobacterium sp.
ACCGCCTTTCGAAAGATTGGCGGTTTTTTTGTTTTTATTCACTTTCAAATTGCACTTTTCGCCTAATTTCGTTACCAAATTCATCTACTACCGTAATGACATGAAATCCTGTTGTAGCAAAAATAGGTTTCTCATGAAACGTTTTAGTGCCTCCCACATATTTATCATCTAAATACCAAAATAACTCTGCATCGGAATTAGAATGTGCTACTTTGATAATGGCAGGTTGTAGTTTGCTTTCAAAATCTTTAGTAAGTATGATTTTAGTATTCGCTTTGGGATAAATAAAATCCATACGTTTGTCTTGTAAAGCATCAACACAATCACTTCTATAAGGCGGTAAATTTTGATAGTTTACATTTTTACTTTTATAATACCATTCCATAACCGGTGGCAAAACAAACCAAGATTTAGCTACCATCTCATCAACACTTTCGCAATTACTATTCACTCTAAATTGCTGATTTTTATCTAAATGAATTATTTTATGATACGGACAATTATCCGTCTTTTTCGCTGTTTTTGGAATCCATTGTTTTATTTTCGGGCAATGTTCCTGTGCTAAATAACCCGAAAGCTCACAAACTTCAACAGGATCTAAATCGTTATACGGAATTTCAAACCATTTTGATTTTGGCAATAATCTGAAAACATCAAATAGGATTGGAGCCGCGCTATCAACTCCGGTTAACAATGGTCTTCCCTCGCCCGTTGCATTTCCAACCCAAATTCCCACAACATAGTCTTTGGTCACACCAATTGCCCAAGCATCTCTGCTTCCAAAACTTGTCCCTGTTTTCCATGCAATTTCTAATGAAGAATCGTAAAATTTCCATGCTTCATCGCCTTCTGGTCGATTGACTTCTTTCATTGCATTAAATGTTTGCCAAATAGCACCTGCACCAAAAATGTTTTTCTGACGTGAACTAGTTCCAAAATCAGGTTGAAAATTCGCATCATAATTCAAATTTAGCATTTCATTCTTACGATATTTAGCATCGTTTTGGTTGAAATACGTTAGCGTAGAAGACATATAAGCATAGGCTTTACATAAATCCCATAAATTCGATTCCGCACCACCTAAAATCAATGATAAACCGTAATTTGAAGGCTGACGATTCACATTTCGCAACTTCAATTGCTGTAATTTTTCATAAAACTGATTCACCGAATAATCTTGCAACATCAAAACCGACGGAATGTTCAACGAACGCGCCAAAGCTCTACTCGCAGGAACCGCTCCATCATAAGTTAAATTAAAATTCTGAGGTGAATATCCTGAAATCTGCGTAGGAACATCGGGAACCAAAGTTTGCGGTAAAATATAGCCGTCATTCAACATGGCAGCGTACAAATAAGGTTTCAAAATACTTCCTGTACTTCTTGGCGCTTCAATAACATCAACATCTTTTTGATGTTCTTTATTGGTTGGGCTATTTCCAACATACGTAATCACGTTTCGTGTTTTCACATCCACCACCAAAACCGAAATATTATATACTTGGTTTTGTTTGTAATAATTATAATATTGCTTCACAATTTCGTTAGTACGCTCTTGCAAATCCAATTGAATGGTAGTTTTTATTTTTTCTGCAGGATGTTCTTTAGCCACTTTTTGAACCAAATGAGGTGCAATTTGTGGCACATCAAATGGTTTTTGAGGCAAGCTTTCTTGTAATGATAATTCGTAAGTTGCTTTGTCGATGACTTTATCGTTGTACAATTTCTTCAATAATCTATTGCGTTTCGCTAATAATCGCTCTTGATTTTTTCCGGGATAAATTAAGCTTGGCGCATTGGGTAAAACTGCTAAAGTAGCGGCTTCTGCCCACGATAATTGATGCGGTTGCAATCCAAAATATTTCCAAGACGCCATTTCCAAACCTACAACATTACTTCCAAAAGGTGCATGCGCACAATACAATTCCAAAATTTTATCTTTCGAATGGCGAAATTCTAAACGAGTTGCAAGAATCATTTCGATTCCTTTTTCAAAATAGGAGCGCGATTTTCCATTTCGGTGCAAACGAATTACTTGTTGGGTTAACGTACTTCCACCTCGAACTACACGATTTGCCTTTCGATTTTGCTTAAAAGCGTGATACATGGAAATTGGGTTAAACCCAAAATGTTTATAAAAATGTTGGTCTTCAAAAGCAACAATACATTTTTGAAATTTATACGGCACACTATCACTTTCTGGAAAACGCCATTGCCCATCGGAAGCGATTTTAGCTCCTAAAAGCTGCCCGTCTTGACTTTCAATTACGGTGGAATAGTTGTTTTCAAAAAGTTTTCTTGGGAGTGAAAAATAGTAAACAACCAAAAGCAACAACAAGAAAATTGATTTTATCTTATTGTTTTTCACTTTTAGTTTAATGAAATTATAGAATTTCTGGAATCGATTTTTCACTTTAATTATTTTCAAAAAAGTTGTCGTAAAATTGATTTAACTTTTTGCCTCGAAACGATTTTTTATACACCAATTGAACCGAATCTTTCTCCAAAGTTAAATTTTCTGAATACTTAATATAGTAATCATTATGCTTCATGTCGGCAATTTTTAAACCAACTTCTACTTCTTTAAATGAAATAAGTTTCTGATTTTTCCAATAATAAATGGTTTTAGTATTGGGCATATACCAGCTTCCGCCGTATTCGACTTCAACTCTGCTCGATTTTGGTTTAAATTCGTACATACTTGAAAAAAATCCACCACCATCTATAAATTTATTTTCATCTTTTGAAAAACTGTAAAAATTGTTCCAATAATTGCCGTTCATATTGGGATGTCCTTTCGAATGAATTTCTTTAATTCCATCGTTGTCTAAATCCACTAAATCAAAATAAAAAACATCAACATATATTTCATATTTGCTAATTAAATTCCATTCTTTATTTTTAAGTTGATAAAACATTAATACGGTTATCCCTTTTTCAAAATCATAAACTTCTGGACAAACAGCTGCAAAAACATTTCCGTTATTTTCTAATCTTGTAAAAGCAATGGCTTGACCATTATAGATTTCGAAATACCCTTGTTTGCCTAAAGCATTATAAATGGAATCAGAATTTAATTCATTATCAATATTTATATTCGCTTTTAAAATACTGTCAATATTTATAGTTTTTTCTTCTTCAATTACTTCAACTTTTTGATAAGTTACGGTATCAACAACACTAGTAGTATCACTAATTGAATCATTATTGTTTTTAGTCAAATTTGATTTATTGCTTTTACAACTTGTAACTGTTAATAGTAAAAACATTCCGATTTTTAGAGCTATTTTCATTTGGGAAGAATTATTACTTCATTGCATTTACACAATGAAGTAGTTTGATAATTTATTTCACGATTTGCACCCATTGTCCTTTGGTTCTTGCCAAATAATTATTGTCGTACATCGCTTCACATTGCACTCCAGGGAAATAATATTTTCCTAAATAAGTTGCATTTAACAACATGGTAAACGTTTTGGTTTCGCCTGCTCTAATTCCGAAATAGAATTGCGTTCTGTCATCACGAATATCGATGTAATCGGCTTTGTTTTCGGCATAACTTCCAAAATCGGTATAACGTGAATTCATGATTTCAAATCCAGACGGAACAATTTGCGAAAGTGCTACATTTTCTAATGTTTCATCCGATTGATTTCTAATGGTTACTTGCGCTACGATTTCGGTTCCTTGTTTAACCGAACTTAAATTTAAAACAGTTCCTTTTCTATCTTTATAAACTACCGATGTAGAGAAATTTTTCTGAATTTCTTTTTCTTGTCCAACAGGTAAAATTCCACTATTCAATACACGAACATAAAGCGTTCCGCTGTTTTTATTTTGAATTGTTACCGAATTAGAACCATATTTCGCAACTAAATTTCTATCGACAAATGCTTTTTTAGAACTCACTGTTTCTGATTTTCCAGCTATAGAATACGTCATATTCACACCTTTTCCGCCATTTTTAAGTGCAAATTTGGACATCGCATACAATCCAAAAGCAGTAGTTTGCGTACTCATGTAACGATTAGACGATAAATCTTTGGCTAATTTGTTTGCCATTTCATACGCTTTCGTTTTGTTATCTACCAAAATGTACGTTTCTAAAACCATAGCTCTATTTCGTTCTTCTGAACCGTAGTAATAATCCACATATCGTTTATCTTCTTGACTTGTTGTTGTTCCAATTAAAGATAATGCGGCTTTCTTTTGACCAGCTAAAGCATAAGCGGCTGCTAATCGTAGTTTCGATTCGTTTGAGATTCCAGTAGTTTCTCTAAGTCTGTTCATTGAACCCATATCGGCTGAACCTGCTAATGCTAAAGTGTATAAACGATAAGCTTGTGCAAAATCGTTACGGTATTGTGCGTTGAATCTCCATTTTTTAGCTTCAGATTGTTGGAATGAAATCCATTTATTTTTAAATCCGATTGGTAAAACATAGCCTTTTTTCTCCGCTTCAATTAAGAAATGTCCAGCATAAGAAGTGGCCCAATCATCCACATAATTATTTCCTTGCCAATAACTTAATCCGCCATTTGATAATTGGAAATTGCCTAACTTTTGAATTCCAGCATTGATATTTCGTTGAATTTCAGCTTTTTTGTTGGCATCAACATCCATAATATCCGCCAAATACAATTGTGGAAATACAGCAGACGTGGTTTGCTCCACACAACCATGCGGATACTGAATCAAATAACTCAATCGCCCATTAAAATTGATGGTTGGGAAAGACGAAACTTCTAATCTTGCTTTGTTACTTCCTGCTACTCCAAAAGTTTTCCAATTGATTGTTTTAGAACCGTTTGCTGGAATTACCATGTCTACATAATCATTAGTAACTGGATTTGGATTCGTAATATCAACTTCCACAGCATAGGTCGATTTTTCTTTTCCAGATGTGGCAATGACTTCTATTTTTCCTATTCCTGTTGCGCTTCCAACTTCTAAATTAAAGTAGACTACTTTTTCATCTGGCGAACTGAAACTTACATTTTGAGTTGCATTTCCAATAATTCGTACTCCGTTATTTGTTTTTAATTGCACATTAACATTTTTCACTTGGCTTTCCATTGCGAAAACGGTTACCGGCAACATAATTCTTTCGTTTGGAGAAATTTTTCTTGGTACCGAAGCCAATACCATAACCGGTTTTCTCACAAAAGAAGTTTTTTCTACACTTCCGTAAGCACTAGTTTTAGCATCACCTGCAACAACCATTGTTCGCACCGAACCAACGTAATTTGGTAACGTAATCGTATGTGATTTGGTTTGTCCTTTTTCTAATTTAAATGGTCCTAAATAAATGACAACTGGTTTAAATCGATTCGCTTTTTTGGCATTTCCTCCTGCTAAATCTTGGTCACCTCCAATACTGAAAATCTGGTTGATTTTTCCACCATAAGCACCAATTACATCATCATAAACATCCCAAGTTTTTACGCCAAGCGCTTGTCTTGAATAGAATTTTTCCCAAGCATTCGGTGTTTTAAATCGGGTTAAGTCTAACAAACCATCATCTACAATTGCTATGGTGTAGGTCATTTCTTTACCTGATTTTTCACTTACTTTTACGATAGTTTTTTGTTCCGGTTTTAACACCGCAGGAATTGATACTTCAGGCTCTAAAACGGTATTTTTATTGATTACTTCTACAGGCAAAATTCCGTACATTCGAATAGGTGTATCGTTTATCGTAGAAGCATGTGGTTTTAACAACGAAATATGGAAATACACATTTGGCGCCATATCACCTGTGATAGGAACTTCTACTTGTGTTTCGCCTTTTTTAGTGGTTGCCCAAAGTGTTTTGATGACTTTTGAACCGTTTTCAATTGAAATTAAAGCTCTTCCGCCTTCACTTGATGGAAAAGAAACGATAGCGTTTTCTCCAACATTGTATTTCTCTTTGTTGGTTGTAAATACTAACATATTTGCCGTTTCGCTACTTCCTTGACGCGATTTTCCTGACCAATAAGGCCAATCGATATAAGAAGTTAAACTTGTTGCGTGACCATCATTTGTATCTTCTACTCGAATTAAATATCTTCCCCAATCGGCTTCTGGAACTTTAAATTGAACACTTGCTTTTCCTGAGGCATCAGTTGAAACCACGTAATTTCTATAAGCGGTTGTTACTTCCGAAGAATTATATTGTGATAAATCATCTCCGTCAGAATTCCACCACCAACGCCATTCTACTTTATAGACACGAACTTCTAAATTTTTAACTGATTTTGGTTTCCCCAATTCATCTAAAGTCACAATATCATAACGATTAACTCTATCGGTTTCTAACAAACCATATTTGTTTGGTTCTGGTGCTTTTATTCCAACGTAAGTTTTATACGGAGAATACGTTGCTGTAGCTACATCAGTACTAAAATCACCTCCATTTTCAAAGGCTTTTGTTTGAAAAACCATTTTCAGTTTTCCTGGTGCTTGACTTGTGATTTTAGGTTGAATCGCAACTTTAGCTTTTCCTAAATCGTTTACTTTTCCTGAAAAAACGTTTACTTCTTCGGTGTAGAATTTACGTACTTCGTCATCAAAATCATATTTTTCATATTTTTTGAAAACAGTTTGTTGTTCTAGAAATTTAGCTTGCATTTCTACTTTCAAATTTTTCGCAACCGCTCCATGTAACCAAGCTACTTCGACTTCGCCACCGTTTAATCTATTGCCCGAAAGTTGTTTATCTGCAAAACTATTTTTAATTTTTAAACGGTTTGGCTTGATGGTTTCAATCTTGATGCTTTTGTAAAAATGTACCCCACCAACCGAAATTTTAACCTCCCAATTTCCAGTTGGGTCGCTATCTTTTGTAGCTAATTTGAATTTATAATGGTTTAAACTATTATATTTTTGAACCATTTGGTAACGCATTTTTCCTTGCGGATCGCTTAGTTTAAACGTAATTGGGTGCGATTTTTCTAATTTGCTTTCCACATCATTCAACATGAAAGCCAAATGCAGTGTATCGCCTGGACGCCAAACGCCTCTTTCACCATAAATAAACCCTTTTAACCCTTTTTGCAATTCTTCGCCACCAACATCAAAATTACTTACCGACAAGGATTGCCCTTCATCTAACTTCACATAAGTTGTGTTCTTGTCTTTTGATACAATCGCAAAAAAAGCATATTTGTTCAACTCGGTTTTCGCTATTCCTTCGCTATCGGTAGTGATAGTTCCTAAAAGTTGTTGTTGGAAATTATACAATTCAATTTTAGCTGATGCAACTGGTTGCGTAGAAACAATATTGTTCACTGCAAAAACATACGAACCGTTTCCGCCACGTTTTGCAATAACGCCTAAATCGGAAGCGATAACATTTGTAAAAATGGTGTTGTTGTAATAGTACGAATCGGTACACGGATCTTCTCTTTCATACCAATCATAGCCTTCGTAATAGTAATCGTCGTAATAATCTTGACTGCTTCTTACTTCATCGTCTTGTTCTTCCTCTTCTTCGTTTCCTTCATCAACGTAAGCCGAAGTACATTTGTAAAGTGAATATTTTCTTTTGTATGATATTTCAACACGATAAATAGCACCTGGATTTGGTGTAATTATTTTAGATAAATCAATAGCATACGCATTCCATTTGCTAGAATTTTGTAATTTGTTTTTATTTAATGCAATAGTTTTTTTAACGATTGGCTGCGCCACTTTTCTTAGATTTTGACTTCCGTTTAACTCGTTATCTTGAAGGAATTGAAGAATGTTGTTTTTGTAAATTTGGTACACTTTAACGTCAACCGCACTCAGATTTACCGATTCAAAATTAATTTTTAAATTGTTCGAACTTGGCAAAATGGTTCCGCTTTTTATGAAACGAACTCCAGGTTTTACTTGTTCGAAAGTAACTTTTTCGGAAAAGTTTTGTTTCATTTTATAACCATCTTCGCTTTCAATTCCTTGAAAAACTTCTACTAAAAGTTCGCCTTTTAAAGGTTCGTTGAAAAACACTTTTAGTAAATTTCCTGCGGTTGCAAAACGTAAATTTAGAGCCGATTCAACTTGTACTAAACCAGAAAAATCTTGATCTCTGTTTAAAGGATCAGAAAAGTTTAATAATAAAACTTGATTGTTATCTTTCTCAACTTCGGCAGAAACTATTTTAAAATTACTTTTTCCAGGAATATCGTAAAGCATTTCGCCTTTTTGATCAATATCAAATGGAGTTCCATCCCAAGAAATTTTAATTTTACTATCTTCAACTTGTCTTTTAATACTGTCGATTACAAATTTGTATTCCTTTTTATTGCTTAACTCTTTGACAAACTTTACCTTAACTGCTTTATCTTCTTGATTAACAGAAATAAGTTTTTTTGCAGTTTCAAAATCCAAATCATCGCTCGACGTGATTACTCCGTTTAAATATTGGTAGTCTTTGCTATACGATTGTAAATCATTGGTAGTTACCATAAAATCTTGCTTTATGGTTTTAATTGTGAAGTTAAAATCTTTCAATTTATCAGGAACATTCGTTAATTCCGACAAATGAAGCGTGACTTGATATTCTTTGTTTTGGTCTAATTTTTTTTCTGGAATAAAAGCGATGGTATTATTAGAAAGTGCTACTACTTTTCCATCAACACTTGGGCTAATGGTGAACAAATTTTCATCTAACTCTTCGTTGGCTGTCCATTCTTTTTTATCAAATGCTAAAACTACTCTAATGTCTCTGTTTGCCGAGACCAATCCCGAACTAAAGTTGAGAATATACGCTTTGAACTGAGAGAAATCAGAATTGAAATCTTTAGCGCTTTTAGAGCACGACAAAGCTACAATCAATACAAATATCAATTGTAAAAAACGAGTTGTTTTCATTTGGAAGGAGATTAGAGAGTTAGTTTGTTTTTGTTCTCAAATTAGCAATAACAAAAACCGTGCAAATTCTTACGTAAATATAAAAATATTTTTGAATAAAATCCTTACAAAAATTTATCGCTTATTTTTAAAAAATGCTTTCATCAAATCGGCACATTCTTTTTCTAAAATACCTGAAATTACTTGGGTTTTCGGGTGTAATTGCGTTCCCATTTTTTGAAATCCTCGGTTTTCATCTGAAGCACCAAAAACAATTTTAGAAATTTGTGACCAATACAAAGCACCTGCACACATTTGGCAAGGCTCTAAAGTCACGTATAAAGTACAATCTTTTAAATATTTTCCTCCGATGAAATTCGCGGCGCTGGTTATGGCTTGCATTTCGGCATGAGCGGTAACATCATGAAGTAATTCTGTTAAATTATGCGTTCTTGCAATGACGCGATTGTCAATCACAATTACGGCACCCACGGGAATTTCGCCTTTCTCAAAAGCTACTTCGGCTTCTTGTAAGGCTTTCTTCATAAAAAACTCGTCGGTAAAAATATTCTCCATAAGTACAAAAATACAACAACCAATTCTTACTTTTGTGCTGTAATGGAAAATTTGCTTTCAAAAATTAACAACCCAACTGATTTAAGGAAACTTCCTGAAAATCAATTGCCTCAATTAGCCAAAGAATTGAGAGACTTTATCATTGATATTGTTTCCAAGAAAGAAGGGCATTTGGGCGCGAGTTTAGGCGTTGTAGAATTAACGATTGCATTGCATTATGTTTTCAACACACCAGAAGATTTACTAGTTTGGGATGTAGGTCATCAAGCTTACGGACACAAAATCTTAACCGAAAGACGCGACATTTTCCACACGAATAGAGAATTAAACGGAATTTCAGGTTTTCCTAAACGAAGTGAAAGTATTTATGATACGTTTGGCGTTGGACATTCTTCCACTTCGATTTCCGCTGCTTTAGGAATGGCATTGGCTTCGCAGTTAAAAGGAGAAGTTGACAAACAGCATATTGCAGTAATTGGTGACGCTTCGATTGCAAGCGGAATGGCTTTTGAAGGCTTAAATCATGCGGGAGTTACTGATGCGAATTTATTGGTGATTTTAAATGATAATGCTATTGGAATTGACCCAAGTATTGGCGCTTTGAAAG
>NZ_JAIWOF010000018.1 GCF_020217025.1 Flavobacterium sp.
ATTATTTGACAGCAGTTAAAGAAGGGAAAAATCCGAAACAAAATAACATCATCAAATCCTTGAATTTTGATTATTCAGGTCCGATTGATGGTCATGATTTACCTAAATTGATTTCGGAATTAGAACGATTAAAATCGGTTAAAGGTCCGAAATTCTTGCATGTAATTACTACCAAAGGCAAAGGATTACAACTGGCGGAAGAAGATCAAGTCAAATATCACGCACCAGGAAAATTTGATGCTGAAACTGGAAAAATTCACCCGAAAGACGAATCGCATTTACCTCCAAAATTTCAAGATGTTTTTGGACATACTTTAGTAGAATTGGCAAAACAAAACGAAAAAATCATTGGAATTACTCCGGCAATGCCTACAGGAAGTTCCATGACCTATATGATGGAAGCTTTTCCAAAACGTGCTATTGACGTTGGAATTGCAGAACAACACGCTGTTACCTTAGCAGCCGGAATGGCGACGCAAGGAATGGTGGTTTTTTGTAATATTTATTCCACTTTTTTGCAGCGAGCCTATGACCAAGTGATTCATGATGTTGCTTTACAGAATTTACCCGTTATTTTCTGTTTAGATAGGGCTGGATTGGTGGGTGAAGATGGCGCTACACATCACGGCGTTTTTGATATTGCGTACTTGAATTGTATTCCGAATATGATTATTGCAGCTCCAAAAGATGAAATCGAATTGCGAAATATGATGTTTACGGCTTCAGAAGGTTTAAATCATCCGATTGCCATTCGTTATCCAAGAGGAAGAGGCGAAAATGTGGATTGGGAACAACCTTTTGAGAAAATGGAAATCGAAGCGATAAAAGAACTTCAAGAAGGAACGAAAGTGGCAATTTTGTCTACGGGAACTATTGGTAATAATGTAACCAAAGCCTTAAAAGAAGTTGAAAATTCGAAACTATATTCACATTATCATTTTCCTTTTATAAAACCATTGGATGCTGATGCTGTTAAATCCATTATAAATTCTCACGAACAGGTTATTACTATCGAAGATGGCGCAATTACAGGTGGTTTTGGAGAGCAAATCAGCGCCATTATAGCAACCAATAATCTAAATAAATCAATCATAAATTTAGGAATTCCTGATTCATTTATAGAACATGGAACAGTTTTTGAGTTACAACAACTTTGCAAAATCGATGTTAATCATTTAAAACAATTATTTAATACTTATTCAGATGTTTAAAAAAGCTTACCTATTTGGGCTGTTGGTTATTTGTTTACAATCTTCAGCGCAAATTATTAGAACTAAATTACCAGATTCTATTTCATACTGGAAAAAAGAGAATAAAGTAGGTTTAGACATTTCACAGATAACTTTTGTAAACTGGAATGCTGGAGGAAATAATTCTGTTTCTGGGCTCTTGAAAGGACAGTTTATCAGAACATACATTAGAGAAAACATTCATTGGAAAAACGAATTAATTGCTCGTTACGGAATTAACAAGCAAGAGAAACAAGAAATTAGAAAAACAGATGACCAGCTACAAATAAACTCAACATTTGGATATCGAACAGACTCCATTTCGAATTGGTATTACGCCGGAAAATTTAATTTCAATACTCAATTTGCAAATGGATATGCCTATCCTAATACCAATTTAGCAATATCAAAACCCTTTGCACCTGCTTACACATTTTTAGGTATTGGTGCTGAATATTCGAGAAAAGATTTGAATCTGAACCTATATCTTTCTCCTTTAACACAGAAAACAACCTTGGTTTTCGATCAAAGATTGGCTGATCAAGGTGCTTTTGGGGTTGAAAAAGCCATTTATGATGAATTCGGTAATCTTGTGAGAAAAGGTAAAAATATAAGAAACGAAACTGGAATATTAATTACAAATCAGTGGAAAAAAGAAGTGTATAAAAATATTATGCTTGAACACCGAATCGCATTATATACGGACTATATAAATAATTTTGGAAATATTGATGTTGACTGGCAACTTCAATTAGATATGACCGTAAATCAGTATGTAAAAGCCAATATTGGTACACATATTGTTTATGATGATGACATTAAATCAAAAGAGGAAGTAAACGGAGTTCAAGTGATTAAAGGACCAAAAGTTCAGTTAAAACAATTACTCGGAGTTGGTTTAACTTATTCTTTTTAATTGAACAAAAAATAGAGTCGTCAAAGAAGGAAAATTTTTCTTTTCTCTTTTTTAAATAATCTAAAGTTCTGAAAGAGCTTACTTATTTACCTAACTTTTCCTTCATTAAATGAACACTTTACAATGCTATTATCATTTAAGAATCATTAAAAAAAATCCAGTAAAAACATTACTGGATTTTTTTTAAAATATTAGGTCTATTAGCTTAATTATTGATAAGTAACTTTTCAGTATGATTCAAATCATTACCTTTTAATCTTACAATGTACATTCCTTTAGCTAAGTCTTCTACATTAATTAAACATTCTGACATAAAATCAACAACATTTTTAGAAAATACTTGTCTACCATTTATATCAAAAATTGTAACATTTAAATCACCACTATAATTGTGAATCGCTATATTAAAACTTGATTTAGCTGGATTTGGATATAAATTAAACATATCGCTATTTTGGAAATAATTAGCCGATAATGTACAATTAGAACCTGTAGCTGGGGTTGTTCCAGGAGTAGGAACAGTAAAATCTTCTATTTGATCACGAACACCTGCAACACCAGATTTTGTTCCTGAAGAAGCATTTACTCCCATACCTCTTCTAGCAAAAGTTTCCCAAATCATACAGTAGTCTTGTCCATTAGTTGTATTTAAATCAGCTTGAATTATAGCATTTCTACAATCAATCAAGCTAGGGTTTGCAGGAGTTAACTTCATTGCATCAATAACCAATCGCATAACTTTGTTATTACCACCTGTTCCGTTATAAATGTTAGAACTATAACCATATTTATCAATATAATTCCATGTTAAATCCCAAAGCATTACAGCCCAAATGGAACCTAATCCATGAACATCAACTCTATCGGCAGTTCCATCATTATACCATTGATCATTAGTATCTCCAAAAGTATGAGGATTAACCGCCATATCAGTTGAATATCTGTATTCTCTAATTCCTAGACCCGTTGTAGCTTGATTCATTGTAAAAGTACCAATTCCTCTAGCGTCGTTACGAGTATCTCCTGACTTAATTTGCATTACTAACCAAGCCCAATCTGACCAACCTTCTCCAGGCTGCTCTGCTGAACTAGACATACCTGCACCTCCACCAACTAATCTAGTTGAAATACCGTGTCCGTATTCATGAGCAATAATACCATTATCAAAATCACCATCAGAATTTATAAATCCAGTAGGATCATCTTTAATTTTACCATTAACTGTTCCTAATGCCATTTGAGCAATAATTGCTTCACCCACATTGTAACTCACAAAAATAGCCGGTATTGTTAGGGTTGCATCGGAACCAGACATATTTACTAATTGATCTGGATTTGCAGCATCATTATTAACAATGATAACAGCAACTGCACCTGCATTTTGTGCCGCTTTTACTTTTTCAACAAAAGGGCAAACTCCTCTTCTAATAACCGCAATTTTTCCATTTAAAGCCGAAGCATTTACAGCTGGACCACAAGCATCCGAATTATCTGGAGTACCATCATCATAAAGCACTAAATCTTGAGTCACTCCTGGAGAAGGCAATAAAGCAACATTTCCTGGTGAAAAAACATTATTTGAAGCATTATAATCCCCTGCAATAGATGCTGGAGAATTTATAGTTAAATATTTTGGAGTTGGTCCTACATTCCAAAGGTACATTTGCATTCTTGGCTTACTTCCATCGCCTGGAGTAGAGAAGTTTGCATTATTAAAACTTGGAGTTGTAGATTGTGAAGCGTCTTGAGCTTCTGCATTAACAGCATCATTTTGGAGACCTCCTCTACTATAATTTGCTGCTTGAAAATTTCTATTAGCTTCTGTAAAACCATATTGATACCACAAATCGTGCATCACATTATTCATATAAAACAAATTAGTTATTGCTGCATTAATATAGGAAGTAGCAACTGCACCTGTACCCGCATAAGGATGATCAAAAGTTAAATTTGGATAAGTCCCTGAAGAGGCTGCCGCATAAGTTGATGGATTTGCAGGATTTGTGTTAGTGTAGTCTGAGTAAGCAAAAACATTGTTTCCTCTTGTATAATTATAGGTCGTTAATGAACCATTAATTGTGGTACTAGTATTGTGCCATCCATTTGGTGAAGCAGCATTTGTAGCAGGAGCTAAAGCAGTGGTTGCTTCAGGGTTTGTAATTAACTGTCTAGCTGAATGATTAGGACTTTCATAATTCCATGGGATAACTCTATAATTAGTTGTTCCAGGTGACATTAACTCAAATGCATTTGATTTGAACATTTTATGACCAAAATTTACCACAGCATTAGTAGATGTACAACTCGAATGTGATTCTCTTGGTCCAAAATTACAATTATGAACTAAATCGAATTTTTCCAATAAATTACCAGTAGTTGCATCTACTTTTACTTTCCATAAATGCTTTGCATCTTGTGAATAAAATTCATAACTCCATGATAGGATTAAATTACCTTCTTGATTGGGAAAATAAACTAATTCTGCTCTAATTGGATCTTCTGTTAAAACGCCATTAACCAATTCATATTTATTCTTTTCTTCAGAAATAATGGACGTTGAGAAAACATTTTCATTTAATTTTACTAAAGCTTGAGCAAAAGCATCTACAACCCCCAGTCTTGGTTGTGTAGTATTAACTTTAGAAGACAGATTTGAAATAAAGCCTTCAGGTGAGTTAATGATTTCATTATTTTTTATCCAAAAATAAATATAAGAATTGTCTATTTTAATACCACTGTAAGTTTGAAGTACCAAATAATTAACAATTCCAGCAGATTCAACTGTTGTTTCAGTTTCTATCTTCCACTGGTTGAGTTCATTAGTTTTTAAATCGAACTTTTTTTGATTCACATTAATATAATTCTGAATCTTTTCAGAAGGAGACTGTGAGAAAACAAAAAAACTAGATATAAAACTTAAAAAAAATAATGTTTTTTTCATAATAGTTATGGAGGTTATTTTGTTGGAATTCTTCCAAATATAGGATTTTATTTTATTATTTTAAAAAAACAAGATTATTTTAATATTTGTTTAAACATCGAATCACAAACAAAAAAGGCTTCGAAAAACGAAGCCTTTTTTAAAACATCCAATATATCTTAATCTAATTTAAGACTATTTTTTCTGAGTAAGTTAATCCTTCTCCAATTAATTTAACAACATACATACCTGATTGTAAACCTTGTAAGTTTAATGTTTTTTCCATTGAAAAAGGCTCTTCTGTTGAAAAAACTTTTCTACCATTTAAATCAAAAACTTCAACATTAACCAAACTAGAATGATTAGCCAAAGAAATATTTAAAACACCATTTGATGGGTTTGGATAAATTCTAATTCCTTTTAATGCTGCTATATCTTCATTTGATAAAACAGTATTAGTAAATGACCCAGAGAATATGCCTCTACCATAAGTAGCAGCAAATACTTTATTATCATTTCTTAAATCCATATCAGGAACTTTTACATTGCTCATACCATTGTAAGATTGATTCCAAACTGGAGAAGCTGTGTTAAATGTATTGGTATACCAAACTCCTAAATCAGTTCCTATAATTACTTCTTCTGGTCTTAATGGGTTTTGTAAAATACATTTTACTGGTAAATCAGGTAAATTACCTTCCTTGCTAACCCAAGTTGGTGTAGCAGAAGTACCATTTGCAGTATACCAAATACTTGTAACACCATAATTATGCATTGTTACAAAAATTTCATTTTCAGTAGCACCAAACTCAACATCAGAAACACTTCCCACAAAAGCAGGACCTGTAATATCTGTCCATACTTGAGAACCAGCTGCTAAATTCGCATTAGTTACTTTTAACAACTTACTATTTCTTGTACCTATTAACAACGTTGTTGAAGCTGTAGTATAAGGAGAAACTTTTAAAGCTGTTGGGCTATTAGTTAATAATGCATTTGTTAAATTAACTCTAGTTACAAGACCAGATTTTAAATTTCCATATCGCTTAACAATATAACTGGTTCCAGATGAATAATCAACATATAAAAAATCTAAACTAGAATCTAATGCCATAGCTGGATAGAAAGCACCATTTGAAAGATTTGTTTCAGCAGCAGCACTAATAGCTCTTGTAGTTCCTGTTGGTACTGGTCTATAATTAATATTTGCATTATACACATAACTTGAAATATAATATTTATCTGCTCCTTGGTCAAATACAGTTGTTCCACCATCTCCACCTTGAGATTCTACACTTGGATTAACACCTGCACCAACTCCACCAAAATAATTTGTCCCGTTATCCTGAGCTCCAGCAGAAAAGTAATCCCCAACTAAATTTCCTCCTGTAGCCCCAGTTGGCGCTACAGCTACTGAATGAAACTGAGTTACATTAAATCCATTATTTCTTGATGAAGCAGTAGTTCCTGATAAACTTGACGTAAAATAGACACCTCCATCATTTCCAAAAATACCAACATTAGGACTGCCAGGCTTGAAAGCCATTGCGTGCTGATCAGAGTGAACATTTGAAGTCCAGTTAGAAATAGCTGTCCAAGTAGTTCCCCCGTTTGTAGATCTGTATAAGTCAATACCTCCAACATATAAAATTTGATCATTTGTAGGATCTGATTCAATCATTAAATCATAAAAAGCTTGTGCGCCTGTAAAACCATAAGTAGTCTCTCTTGTCTCGTTTCCGGCTGGCAAACCTAAAACAGCTGGAGCAGTAGCAAAACCATCTGTAGTTACTAAAAGTTTAACTTCAATTGTTGGATTTGCAGCATCTGCTTGATCAAGTTCACTTAATACATATAACTTGTTAGCTGTTGTATTGGAAGCTTCAATTTCAACTCTAGTTCCTCCTCCATTTCCTGTAACTGTATACTTATCTACAAATGTAGCACCACCGTTTGTTGAAGCAAAAACTTTTCCTCCACCATCTCCAAAGGTCCAACTATTAGTTGTTGAAACCCAAATTGTACCATTTAGATCGATTTCGATATCATTTGGACAATGTCTGTTTCCTCCAGCTGTTAACGGCAATGTTAATAGAGTCCAGTTAGCACCTCCATCTGTTGATTTATAGACTCCATATGTAGTACTTCCTTGATAGGTTGCATTTGCAGATGAAGAATAATAAGTATCTCCTGCCGCAACATAAATTTCAGATACACCTCCGTTATTTTTAACAACAATATCATTAATATGCTGAATACCAGGAACTATATTCCCTGATGGTACTCCCACCGCTGCAGTGTTTAAGGTTCCATTAACTGTTCCTGAAAGAACCGCAGCTTCAATAATATCTCCATCTTCTTTAGAAATAGCAACAGACGGAATCGTTATTGTAGCATCTGTACCACCCATAGCTGCTGGGCCAGCTCCTGCTGCATTATTCATCATAATTACGGCAACAGCTCCAGCAAGTTGTGCGGCTTTTACTTTAATAACAAAAGAACAAGTACCTCTTCTAATTAATGCTATTTTACCATTTAATGCAGCTGCATTAGTAATGTTATCACATCCATCTGACGAAGGAGCTGTGTCATCTGACACCAGTACAATGTTATTTGTTAATGGACCACTAAGAGCTGTACCAAATGCTGTAGTAGGAATAACAGAATAAGAACCTGCAATCCCTGCTGGGCTATTAATGGTCAAACTTGAAGCAGATTGAAAAGTTGTAGGCCCTGTAATTCCTCCTAAAACTTTAGACCAAGTAAGTCCTCCATTAGTAGACTTCCAAACTCCATCACCACTCACATCGCCAAAAACATAAGACTCTCCTGTTCCTGCATAAAATACATTTGTATTATTTGGATCATATGTAATTGAAGAAACATTTAAATTTTCAGGAATATTAATTCTTGTCCAAGTAGAAGCAGCACTTGATATGTTGGTGTTTTTCCATAAACCACCACTCACACCACCTGCGATAACGGTATTATAAGTAGGATCATTTGGATCAAACATTATTGCTCTTGTTCTTCCTCCAACATTATTTGGACCTCTTTCTACCCAGTTATTATCACTTGCATCACCAGGTGTTCTACCTTCAGCAAGAGCAGCATTTCTTTCTCTGATTAATCTATCTCTTATCAATCTAAGGTTTTCAATATCCGGTTTCCCTGTTTCTGGATTCATTGAAAGTTCCCATTGTTCCTCTAAATATTTATTTGGAGGTAATCCCATCGCTTTTCTTTCCACTTTAGACAAAGCAAGCGTTTTTCTGAATGGGCTATTTGCTAAATGCTGTTCATGTTTTTTTCTTAAAGCAATCGTTTCTTTAGAAGGCTTTTCTTTTTTTGAAGCGACTTTCTTAGAATTACTAGGTAAGCTTACTTCATTAGTCACTTTATTTTTTTGAGTTTTTTGAACATCCGTTTGAGAATTTCCAAAAACAAAGAAAAAGAAAGCAACTACAGTTAGTAGTAATTGTTTTTTCATGGTAAAATTGAGGTTAATATTATTATAATTTCAACAAAATTAACATTTTACGTGAAATTTAAAATTTTTTTACCATTTATTTTTTCATTTTCATTTATTTGCGTGAATTGTCTTATATAATTCTAAAGCTTTGCCATCTGTTAACAACGAAACAAAGTGACAAATATGTAACAGTCTGTCGTACAGACTCTCTTTTTGAAATTGGAAACGTTCTGGTAATAATTTCATTAGTAATTCATCGTAATTGGAAGCCGTACCCTTTACTTTTTTATTATATGCGGTGCAAAATCCATCTAATAAACTATTGATGATTTTATATCCCATTACTTCTTTCTGAATTACTTCTTTACTTTGATAGACGTTTTTGATACTGATTTGGATAATGTCATTCATTTGTGCTTTGTACTGACTTTTATCCATCAAAGCAAATGGAAATTCTCCAGCCAAAATAGCTTGTTCGTTTTCCATAAAAACTGCTACAGCATCGTTGATTAAACTTCCAATAGCTAAGGCACGCAAATAACTAATTCGATCTTCTTTAGTAAGTAATTCGTTGTATTTTTTGGTATCAATTCCGTTTTTAACTAGTTTGATTAGGTATTCTAATGCGTATTCTTCCGAAATCCAACCTAAGTTAATGCCGTCTTCAAAATCGATAATCGTGTAACAAATATCATCTGCTGCCTCAACTAAATAGGCTAACGGATGACGCTCAAAACCAATATCGTTTCCTGATTTATTCGAAATTAATCCTAACTCATTAGCAACCTCAGCAAAAAAGGCTTTGTCTTGCTGGAAAAAACCGTATTTTTTATCACAGATTTTTTGTGTTGGTTTTTTTGGCAAACTTTCTTTCGGATATTTCATAAAAGCACCCAAAGTCGCATACGAAATACGCAAACCGCCTTCGATTCCTTCTCGGGAAGAAGCTAAAACTGAAAATCCATTGGCATTGCCTTCAAAATCGATTAGATCTTGCCATTGTTTTTCGGTTAATTGGTCTTTGTATTGCAATCCGTTTCCAGTTTTGAAATATTCGCCAATGGCTTTTTCTCCCGAATGTCCGAAGGGTGGATTTCCGATATCATGAGATAATGCCGCAGCAGCTACAATCGCACCAAAATCATTGGCTTGATAACCATGCACTTCTTGTAAATGCGGATATTTTGCAATAATTTGCTTTCCAACTAAACGACCTAAAGAACGTCCAACAACAGAAACCTCCAAACTATGCGTTAGTCGGTTGTGTACGAAATCGGTTTTGGAAAGTGGAATGACTTGGGTTTTATCTTGCAGACTTCGGAAAGCAGCAGAAAAAATAATTCGGTCATAATCTACTTCAAAGCCTAAACGGGTGTCGTCTTGTTCTTTTCGTAAACGTTTACTGGTGTCGCCTTGTCTTTTTAAGGACAATAATTGTTCCCACTGCATCATGTGATTTATAA
>NZ_JAIWOF010000019.1 GCF_020217025.1 Flavobacterium sp.
ATAGTTTAATTGCGAATATAATCATTACAAAAAAACTAATTTAAATTATACTTATGAAATTTAAATTATAATATCTTATAAATTATACCAAACAAAACAAACCTTTCCTGTAAATTATAGCTAAAGCTAGAATATGCGTAATCTGAAACAAGATGGTCTTCATACTTTTTAACATTCAACAAATTTTGTCCTTTGATGTAGGTTTCTAAATTATATTTTTCAAATTTATAAACATATTCAAAGTTCATAAAACTATAAATTTGATTTTTAGTTTTGTCTGGAATAAAAGTTTGCAATTCAAATTTAAAATTATTTTTATCGGAAATTTTATAAATAACTTTAAATTCATTTATTATCTGAGTCAATGCATTATTTGATTTATCAACTTCAAAAAAACTAGATTGTGATGTTATTTTACCTTGAAAATTTATTTTAGATTTAAAACCCGAATAAAATTGCAGTTCCATATTTAATAATTTACTTTTAATGTTTCTTAATTCTGAATCATTAACAAAATTATACGACGAAGAAAAAGAAATTTTTGAATTAAACTTTATAGTTGTTTTAATAAAAGGCAGTAATTTGTGTATAGAAAAATCAACATAAAACCTGTTATTACCATAGTTTAGTAGCAAATATTTTATATAAGTTAATTCCGTTGTAATTTGATTTATAGAATAATAATCTTTATCAGCAAATGAATAACCACTTCCAAAGTTTAAATAAAAAGTATTATAAACATCATTAATGTTATAACTCCATTTAACATCTCTATTTTTTATAAAATCTAATTTACTTTCATTGCTTATTAAATTCCTATATGATGTTAAAACAAAACCATTAAACATATAATTCATTTTTGGCACAAATACATCTTCATTATATCCAAAAGTAATACTGTTTTTTTTATTTATAAGGTATTTATAATTTATATTAAACAATAAATCGCTTAAAGTGCTATCGGTATTAGATAAATACAATTTATTGAACAAAAATTTTGTTGAAAAATTTAAGTTTGACTTTTTATACTTAATAATAAAATTAATTAACAATTTATTATTTAAATTTTTAAAAACCAAATCATTCAAAAACGCATTATTAACAAGACTATTTTCTCCGTTAAGAAGCAATGTGTTTAATCCATCTTTTTGAAATTCTAAACTATTTGAAACTTTAAGTTTAATTAATGACCAATTTTTATAAAATTCAATATTAGAATTTATAAAAACACTATTTATATTGCTTTTTTGGGTATTCTTTATACTTGATGAATCTATATTTGGTGAACCAGGTGTAATATAAAAATTTTGTCTAGAATTATTAACAGAAAAGAATAATACCGAATTTAAAATTGAGTTTTCCGAAAGTTGTTTTGTTAATTCAGATTTATTACCCACAAACAAGGATTTTGAAAGTAAATTAGAGCGCTGAAGCAAATTATTGTTATTAATCCTACTATTCAATTCACTTTGATTAGCTTCAATTAAGAGTTTGTTTTCAAATTGAATTTCACTCCCATAATTATAAGTGGTAGTATTGTTGAACGATAAAACTATTGGTTTTTTTTCTTGATTTTCTGTACTAAACAAATCTAAATTATTTGTCGCCAATTTATAATTTGTTCTATCTATAAAATCTTGACGAATTTTATCTTCATAATAATTAAACCCAAATGTTGCTTTTGTTTTTTTTGTAAAATTTCTAAAAAAAGAAGTGTAATTATATTTACTCTGGTTTAATAATGAATTACTATTCCCTAAGAAAGTAGGATAATTACCTTGAGAAATTATTTCGTTGTTCTTAGCTTTACTAAATTGGTTATTATCTTTATTTGAAAAAATAAAATTTGAGGAAGCAACATTCCCGATATTATTTAAAGAAGAAGTACTAAATCCTTTATTTAAATCATCAAGCAACAAGGCTGTTAGTGAATTATTATATTTTGAGTAAAAATCATTTTCTAATAAAACATTTAAATTTAAAACAGTCCTGTCTTTTTTTAATTTAAGATTTAATGCTACTTTCTCCGACTCAATAATTTTATTTAACACTTTATTTGTATTGAAATTCTCAATTGCCTCAATACTTTCGACTAAATCAATATCAATATTTTTACTCCCTATTACATACTGTGCATTAAATAAATCATCTCCTTCAATCATTAAAGCTTCAATTTCTTTATTCTTAAAAAGAATTTTTCCGTCATCATTAACAGATATTCCAGGTAGTTTTTTTAATAAATTTTCAACAACTCTTTCTGTCCCATCTTTAAAAGAATTAACATTATATGAAATAGTGTCTTTTTTTTGTGAAAATTTATTTTCTTTTACAAAAACTACTTCGTCTAATGAAATAACATTTTTAAATAATTCTACTTTTATCAAAGTATCCTTTTTACTAAAAAAAAATATTTTTTCTTTTTTGAAATTTAAACTTGAAATTTCGATTACAACTGTATCTCGAAATGTTTTATTAAATTGAAACTTTCCTTGGCTGTCGGTAAATACAAAATCTAAAACTAAATTTCCTTTTTTAATTAAAACATTAGCATCAATTATTGCTTCTTGATCAGAATGAACGTAGCCTGTAATTTTTTGTGAAAAACAGGTTCTATGAAATAGTAAAAAAAAAAGAACTAAAAAAAAGTATCTATTCATTAAACAATAATTCTAAGCCTGTTTTACTTATACTAATACCTTGATTAGCATTATAACTTTCCATTTCATTCATTTTATTTATGTATTTCTTTTTAAACTCGCTAAAAGTGATACATTTTTTTTCATCAAATGGATTTGAAATTTTAGTGTTTTCTTGTGTTAAAACAATTTTAGTTGCTTCAATTGAATATACCGCACCTGAGTTTATTATAGATACTTTTAGTATTAACCCCGGTAATCCATTGTATTTAGCGGGACCATCAGCCATTTGAATATCTGTCGTAAAAAAAGCTTCAAACTCACGACCTCTAAACTTAGTTTTAGCCTTAAAACATTTATAACCCAATATTGAAACTGTATCATTTACGATATCCCAATCAAAAATCCGCAAAGAATCTTTTACATTAAATATTTTTGTGAAAATTTTTTCTTCTGAGTATAATTTATTTTCTTCAAACTCTTTATAAAAATATACTGTATCACTACTTGTTTTAACAATCATTAAATTTTCACCGTCTTTGTTTAAAGCTTTTGTTTCAAATCGATTATTTCTAAATTTTTTAACTAAAGATTTTCCCTGACTATTTACCAATTCTATTTTATGCCTTAAAGGATTAGACAACATCCCATTCATATCAATAAGCAAATCATATTCAACTTTAATAGTTTGTGAAAACAAAATATTAATAAAAAAAAGCAATATAAAAGTTATTTTTCTCATTAGATTATAATTAAATAATAAGCTAGCTAAATATAGCTAACTTATTAATCTGAATGGTTTTTAAGTCCTAATACCCATAATTATTTAAGCTTATGCACTAGTCTTGACCTGTAAGTACATCCTGTAACTTAGCTTCAGCACAATTCATTAGTTCTATGTTTGCCTGATTTAAAGTTGCTTGTGAAGGTGCGGCTGAATATGTTCTGCAACAAGATGCTGAGGCAACAATATTTCCATCTTCATCTATAGCACTACTAGTTTTACAAATCATAACAGGCTTAACATTTTTAATTTTCAGTTCCTTTTCGTAACCTTTATTTGCAAATGTATTTGAAACAGCAAACAAAATAATTCCTAAAAACATTAATTTTTTTTCATCTTTTTTTAGTTAATTAATAATATAAACAAATGAAAAAAAAAAAAATGAAAAAAAAGTTTTTATTGTTAATTTTTCTATTAAATATTACTCTTTTTCGTTAGCTAAGAAGAAATTTCTCGATTTTTTTGGATACTGATTATAACTTTTATCACTCGGATTTACAATAACCGATTTGATATTAATTTCGTCTCCTACTTTGAAGTTTTTCTCTGTGTATTGGTAATCCAATAAGTATTCACCGCAGAAATAATTTCCATCTGCGTCTTTTTCTATGATCCCGGTGTAAACACCTTTTTTATCTTTTGACATAATTGTATTTTTTTCAAATGTACGAATTGGATTGTAATTATTTAAAACAAAAAGAGTCATCGTGTGATGACTCTTTTTCTAAACTTCCCAATCTTTAGGTTTCTTCAAAATATAACCATCTCTTTTTGTCACTTCAAGAGCAAACTGACTGTCTACTAATTTTTTTCTACCAATTGTCAATGAACCTTTAGCCATCAAAGCAACAGATTGATTATGCCTCTTTGGAGGAAAAGCAACAAAAACTCTCTTATTTTTAAATATTTCGTGAACAGATTTAATTGGAGGAACCAAATCACTATCGCCTGAAATTAGCATAGCCATATCATATTTATCTTGAAAAGCATCAATCAAAATTTGTGTTGCAATATTTACATCCGTCATTTTTTCATTATATGTTGGCCAAATATTTCCACATCTTCTACATTCTAGCTTATCGGATTGATAATTCCCATAATAAATATTTACACCAACACTCTCTAATGCTTCTAAATATGTATTTTGTCTTTTTTGTTTCTCTGGGTTATTACTGACTCTACTAGTAAAATATTTAATTTCAACTAAAGTTTGATTATTCTGTAATAAATTATTTACCAATAAATTGATATTTAACCATTTACAGTAGTCAAAACCTGCATCTAACATCCCGAAATACAAGTTAAAACCATCTACATAAACAATCACCCTTTCTTTTTTTGTTAAAATATTTGCTTCACTCATTATTTATTTTATATATTTGCATCACATAAACAACACTAAAGATAGTATCTTTAGTCCGACGCCTCATTAGAGGCGTTTCTTTTTTACACAAGTTTTTATCCCAATCTGATTAAGACCGAGAAAATTAAACTACTTACCCAATAAATTAATGAGTAAGTAGTTTTTTATATTAAAACATTATTAAGAACCACACATTTCACAATCTTCTGGACCAGCGTTTCTAGCCATTTCGATCATTGCTCTGTATTCTTCAGCTGTCATTTCTGCTGGTTCTTCTAAAACTGCAATAGCTTCTACTTTTTTAACTTCAACATGTTGTTCTTTAACTTCAATTGGAGTGGCAACTTTATCGTTATTTAGAGTAAACTTAATGGCATCCACCGCAGCTTTTGTTCTTAAGTAGTACATTCCTGTCTTTAAACCTGATTTCCAAGCGTAGAAGTGCATCGAAGTTAATTTCGCATAATTTGCATCTTGCATAAACAAGTTCAACGATTGCGATTGGTCAATAAAATACCCTCTTTGACGCGACATATCGATAATATCTTTCATCGACATTTCCCAAACTGTCTTGTACAATTCTTTTAAATCCGCAGGAATTCTTTCAATATGTTGCACAGAACCATTGTGACGCATGATTTCTTGCTTCAATGTTTCGTTCCACAAACCTCTTTCAACTAAATCGTTTAATAAGTGTTTGTTTACCACGATGAATTCTCCCGAAAGTACTCTTCTTGTATAAATATTTGAAGTATAAGGTTCGAAAGCTTCGTTATTTCCTAAGATTTGAGAAGTTGAAGCGGTAGGCATTGGCGCTACTAACAATGAGTTTCTCACTCCGTTTGCCATTACTTCTTTTCTTAAACTTGCCCAATCCCAACGACCTGAAAGTTCTTCGTCTTTTAAGCCCCAAAGGTTGTGTTGGAATTCTCCTTTAGAAATTGGTGAACCTTCGTAAGAAGAATACGGTCCTTCTTCTTTAGCCATTTCCATAGAAGCGGTTACAGCTGCGAAATATAAGGTTTCGAAAATTTCTTGGTTTAATTTTTTAGCTTCATCACTTGTAAAAGGCATTCTCATCATAATGAAAGCATCCGCCAAACCTTGCACTCCTAATCCTACCGGACGGTGACGCATGTTTGAGTTTTCAGCTTCTTTTACTGGATAGTAATTTCTGTCGATTACTTTATTTAAGTTGCGAGTAACGCGTTTTGTTACATTGAATAACAATTCGTGATTGAAGGCTCCGTTTTCAACAAACATTGGTAACGAAATAGATGCCAAGTTACATACTGCAATTTCATCTGGAGAAGTGTACTCCATAATTTCAGTACATAAGTTAGACGAACGAATCGTTCCCAAATTCTTTTGGTTCGATTTTCTGTTCGCCGCATCTTTGTACAACATATAAGGCGTTCCTGTTTCAATTTGAGATTCAAGAATTTTTTCCCAAAGTTCACGTGCTTTGATGGTTTTTCTACCTTTTCCTTGTGCTTCGTATGAAATATATAAAGCTTCAAATTCTTCACCATACACTTCATCTAAACCAGGACATTCGTTTGGACACATTAACGTCCAAGTTGAATCTTCTTCTACACGTTTCATGAATAAGTCAGAAGTCCACATCGCGAAGAATAAATCTCTTGCACGCATTTCTTCTTTACCTGTATTCTTTTTCAAATCTAGGAATTCGAAAATATCAGCATGCCAAGTTTCTAAGTAAATAGCAAAACTTCCTTTACGTTTTCCTCCACCTTGATCTACGTAACGAGCAGTGTCATTGAAAACACGTAACATTGGAACAATTCCGTTTGAAGTTCCGTTTGTTCCTCGAATATATGAACCAGTTGCTCTTACATTGTGAATAGCTAAACCAATTCCTCCCGCTGATTGCGAAATTTTTGCTGTTTGTTTTAAAGTATCGTAAATTCCATCAATACTATCATCCTTCATGGTTAATAAGAAACAAGATGACATTTGAGGTTTTGGAGTTCCCGCGTTGAATAATGTTGGAGTAGCGTGTGTAAAGAACTTTTTCGACATTAATTCGTAAGTTTCAATTACCGCTTCCATGTCATTTAAGTGAATCCCTACCGAAACACGCATTAACATGTGTTGTGGACGCTCTACGATTTTTCCGTTGATTCTTAACAAATACGAACGCTCTAAGGTTTTGAAACCAAAGTAATCGTAATTGAAATCACGGTTGTATATGATGTGAGAATTTAAAAATTCTGCATTTTCTTTAATTACTTCGTAAACCTCATCCGAAATCAAAGGGGCTGCTTGATTCGTTCTTGGGTTTACGTAGTGGTACATTTCACTCATCGTTTCCGAGAATGATTTGTTAGTATTTTTATGTAGGTTAGAAATTGCAATACGAGCCGCTAGTTGGGCATAATCTGGATGCGTTACCGTCATGGAAGCTGCGGTTTCTGCTGCTAAATTGTCTAATTCAGAAGTGGTAACTCCATCGTATAATCCTTCAATTACACGCATTGCCACTTTCACAGCGTCTACCATGTCATTTAATCCATAACATAGTTTTTTAATTCTGTCCGTGATTTTGTCAAACATTACTGGCTCCTTATGGCCATCTCTTTTTACTACATACATAAGCTTTTTAGTTTTTTGAAAACAGACAATCCCTTCCCTGCTTTCGGTTAGTATTTATTGAACTAAAGCGCGAGTCTCCCGACATTTTATAGCGCTCTATATTTTATTTGTTTTTAGAAATCAGCGTCGAAGCTAATTTTACTTGATTCTGAATCGGAGTTCATTACACCAGCTTTTTGATATTCAGCCACACGTTTTTCGAAGAAATTCGTTTTTCCTTGTAACGAAATCATGTCCATAAAATCGAATGGGTTTGAAGAGTTATACACTCTATCACATCCTAACTCTACTAATAATCTATCGGTTACAAATTCTAAATATTGTGTCATTAAAGTAGCGTTCATTCCAATTAAACTTACTGGTAATGATTCTGTAATGAATTTTCTTTCGATGTTTAATGCATCTACGATAATTTCAGTAATTCTAGCTTTTGGCACTTTGTTTACGATGTGATTTGTATGTAAGTGAACCGCAAAATCACAATGCATTCCTTCGTCACGAGAAATTAATTCGTTTGAAAAAGTTAATCCTGGCATTAATCCACGTTTTTTCAACCAGTAAATCGAACAAAACGAACCTGAGAAGAAAATTCCTTCAACCGCAGCAAAAGCAATTAATCTTTCTGCAAACGAATCCGACTCAATCCATTTTAAAGCCCATTGTGCTTTTTCTTTAATCGCTGGAAACACTTCAATAGCATGGAACAATTGATTTTTCTCTGCCTCGTCTTTTACATACGTATCAATTAACAACGAATAGGTTTCGCTGTGAATGTTTTCCATCATGATTTGGAAACCGTAGAAGAATTTCGCTTCTGGATATTGCACTTCGTTAACGAAGTTTTCCGCTAAATTTTCGTTTACAATTCCGTCAGAAGCCGCGAAGAATGCTAAAATATGTTTGATGAAATATTTTTCATCATCATTTAATTTATTGTTCCAATCATTTAAATCGGTATGTAAATCAATTTCTTCTGCTGTCCAAATACACGCTTCTTGTTTTTTGTACCATTCCCAAATATCTTGGTGTTTGATAGGAAAAATTACAAATCGATCTTTGTTTTCTTGCAAAATAGGTTCCACTATAGACATAGCTATTTGATTTTAAAAATGTTAATGATTGGTTAAATTGACTTATTTGGGGATTACAAAGTTTGTCATTTGAAACGAGAAATGAAAGTCAAACTTATTCACAATTAAAGCAAGTTTTTAACAAAGCCGAAAATTGTCAGTAAATTAATATGGGTTTTTAAAATGCTGAAAATCAATAAATTAAAAACAAATAAAACAAGTGTTAAAACCTTGTAAGCGATTGATAAATCAACCTCTCACACCGATTTTTGAACCTTAAAATTTGAATTATTTTTTTAACTCTTTTGCTACTTTGTCTAATTCGTCAAACCATTGTTGTCCGAATTTTCTAATTAATGCTTCTTTGACAAATTGATACACTGGAACTCCTAATTCTTGTCCTAACGAACACGCATCATCGCAAATATGCCATTTGTGGTAATTAACCGCCGCGAAATCTGAATATTCTTTAATTCGAATCGGATATAAATGACAAGAAACTGGTTTTTTCCAATCTACAATCCCTTGATTGTAGGCTTGCTCAATTCCACAAAGTGCCGTTTTTCCGTCAAAAATTACGTAAGCACAATCTTTTCCATCGATAAGCGGTGTTTCTAATTCACCAAAATCGGAAACTACGTGCGTTCCTTGTTCTTCAATGGCTTTTATTCCTTCAGGACGAAGAAAGGGTTTTACTTTTGGAAAAATTTCAGCTAAAATTTTGGTTTCTTCCTCATCTAAAGGAGCACCCGCATCGCCATCCACACAACAAGCACCTTGACAAGCTGACAAATTGCAAACAAATTCTTTTTCTAAGATTTCTTCGGAAACGATGGTTTTATTTAACTGAAACATATTGGATTTATTTAAAGTGCAAAGATAAGAAATGATTTAGGATTGAGGATTAACGATTGATGATTTTAGAACATTTATGATTTTTATTGATTTTTGAACTTGAACTTGTCATTGCTCTTGAACTTCATATGATAATGTATCGTTAAATTAGAAACGTTCTTTATTCAATATCCTTATATTTGCACAAATATTCAGCGTTTTATGGAATTTGGAATCAATTGGAAAGACATTTTTACGATCAGCATGATTTTATTTGCTGTGATTGATATTGTGGGAAGTATTCCAATTATTGTGGATTTACGCAGTAAAATGGGACATATTCAATCGGAAAAGGCTACTATTGTAGCGGCAGTGATTATGATTGCCTTTTTATTTGTGGGAGAAGAAATTCTGAAATTGATTGGTATTGATGCGAATTCATTTGCAGTTGCCGGTTCGTTTGTCTTGTTTTTCCTTGCCTTAGAAATGATTTTAGGCATTCGATTATACAAAGAAGACAATCCGAGTACAGCTTCGATTGTTCCTATTGCATTTCCATTGATTGCTGGAGCTGGAACGATGACAACGATATTATCACTACGAGCTGCTTATGATAAAATCAATATTATTATTGCGATTTTAATTAATGTAATTGTAGTTTATGGCGTGTTGAAATCATCAGGAAAAATTGAGCGAT
>NZ_JAIWOF010000020.1 GCF_020217025.1 Flavobacterium sp.
TATTAGGTGTTAACGGATTAGGCGTGATTCGTAAAATATTTGGCGTAATTTTATTGGCGATAGCTGTAAAATTGTTCGCTGCGAATGTTAAAGGATTATTTATTTAGAGAATATACAAAATGAAAATTTTTACTTATGTGGCAGTTGCCATTGCTTTAGCGTTAATTGTTTTTAACCTTCTTCAAATTGATTATAGCAATCCCTTTGAAGGCAATAGTACAATTGCTATTATTGGTGTAGTTGCTGGAATTTGCGCAATCCTATTATTAGTATTATTGCGTTTTTCAAAAATGATTGAAGAAAAAACTAGACAGTAATGGTTGACGTTTTAATTATTGGCGCTGGAGTTTCAGGCGTTTCATGTGCTTTGATTTTGGGTTCAGCCCAAAACAAACCATTTGCAATGGATAAAAAGATTGCGATTGTAGCACATCAAAAAGCGTCTTCACTACAAAATGCCATTTTTAATAACGCTTACGGAATTCCTGCAGGGAAATTAGGCAGTGAATTGTTAGAAGAAAGTTTGGAACACTTAACCCAATCTTATCCGCACGTGCAACAATTTCATGGTGAAAAAGTGCTTTCTATTTCTGGTGAAGCTGGAAATTTCATAGTTACTACCAACAAATCTTCTCTTCAAGCTAAAATAGTGGTGATTGCTATTGGTGCTGGAAATCCTTTTACGATTGAAGGTTTGGAATCGTTTGTAATGCCACATCAAAAAGCTGCTCCTGAGAAAAACAGAATCCAATTAAAAAACACCGACCATTTGGTTACCGAAGGTATTTATGCAGCTGGAGTTTTAGCCGGACACAGAAGTCAATTAAGTATTGCCGCTGGTAGTGGTGCTTCTGTAGCAACGGACATTTTAACGTTGTGGAATAACGGAAATCCTGTGCAGGTGCATGATGCTTTGGGGAAATAATTAATCCATTTTTGTGAAAAAATCATTTTTCACATGTCTTGTCTTTTTGATTAAATCGGTGTAGATTTTATCTCCTTTGAAAATCATTACTTCGTTTTCAAAATATTGATAATAGGTTTCTTTTTGAAACATCATTAAAGTAACATTCCCTTTTAAATCCTCTTTTTTGATTTCAAACTCTTGAAATCCTAAGAATATAAACCTAACTTTTTGAAAATCTTCATTCTTTGAAACTCGTAATTCTCCATCAAAATTAGCATCTAACTCTTTCATTTCGCCAGATTCTTTCAAGAACAAACAAATAACCTTTGGAAGAATATCTTTATTATCATCTAAAAATTTAAGCTTATAAAAATCTAAACTATTCTCTGAATTTTCTAAAATTTTAAATTTAATAACATCCGATTTCTTTCTGTCACTATCCAGAATAATCTTTTTACCAGAAACTGCCCAAGTTCCTTCTGTTGTTCCATTTAACAATCCAGTAACCCAAGTATAGGTAAATGTTTTATCTTCTTTAAATTCAATGTCTGATCCTACTCCATAAACTCCTTTATAAGAATATTTTCCAACAATATCAGAATCGCTAACTTTATTAGAAGAAGCGCAACCTAAGATTAGAAATATAAAGAGAAGATAATAAATTTTCATGTTTTACTTACTCAAAACCTTATTCACCATATTGTCTTTCGTTAAAATCAATTGGTAATACGCGTTTTCGTTAAACAGTTGGCGTACAAATTCTGCTTGAAGATAAAACAATACTTTTTCTTTTTGACTATCTAAATTAAAAAGCAAACCGCCTTTTGCCATGTAAGCCTTGAAGTTATTGAAATAATTTCCAGAACGCAATTCTTTTTCCAAGGCTTCCATTGAGATTTTTTCGAACTTTTTGCGGTTTTGATCCAATTGTTCAAACACAAAATAATTCACTAATCCCGATTGCATCAACATGGTTAAACCCTCTGCTCCGTGAGAATCTTCTAGCGGAACAAAAATGTCGGGCATAATTCCGCCGCCGCCATACACGATGCGGCCTTTTTTAGTTTTGAATTTTAAACTATCGGCGATTTTAATTTTGTCTTTTTCGTATAATTCACCACTTTCGAAGCGCTTGTCGAATTCGTTAAAATAGTTTTCACCTTTATCTCCATAAGGTTTTTGAATTGAACGACCTGATGGCGTGTAATATCTAGCAATGGTTAATCGTACTGCCGAACCGTCGCCTAATGGCATTTCGCGTTGTACTAATCCTTTTCCGAAAGAACGTCTTCCGAAAACCAAACCTCTGTCGTTATCTTGAATAGCTCCTGCTAAAATTTCGCTTGCTGAAGCACTGTTTTCATTGATTAAAATACTGACTTTGCCCGTTTCAAAAATACCTTTCTCGGTTGCTAGTGTACTTTCGATTTTATCTTTTTTGTTTTTTGTCTTAACGATTAATTCTTTGTTTTTCAAGAATTCATCTGCAATTGCAACGGCTGATTCCAAATAACCTCCGCCATTATCACGCAAATCAATGATAATATGATTGGCACCTTCTTTTTTCAATTGGGTTAAACCCGATAAAAATTCGTCATAGGTTTTTTCGGCAAAGCGATTGATTTTGATATAACCAGTAGCTTTATCCACCATTTGAACAGCATCAATACTCTTAATTGGAATAACATCACGGGTAACGTTTACGGCGAATTTCTTTTTTTCGGATTTTCGGTAAACGGTTAGTTTTACATTAGAACCTTGTTCGCCTTTTAAGATAGAAAACAACGAATCGGTTTCTAATTTTTTGTTGTACAATTGTAATTTATCAGCAAAAAGAATTCGGTCGCCCGATTTCAAACCCGCTTTTTCTGAAGGTCCGTTCACAATAGGTTTTATAACAGCTAAGGAATCGTTATACATGTAGAAATTGATACCAATTCCAACAAAATTACCTCGCATTTCTTGTTCGACTGCTTCTAATTGACTTTTGGGAATATAAACGGAGTGTGGATCCAATTTTTCGAGAATTCCGTTTACGGTTAAATCGACAATAGAATCGGTATTTAAACTGTCTACATATTCTTTTTCGATGAAATCGATAAGTTTGTTAAGCTTATTTTTATTGGCATTTCGGTTTAAGAAAGCTGTTTCTGTAGAAGGATTGAGTTTACTTCCCAATAACAAACCCACCGCAACAGCCACTGCGATTACTATTGGAAAATATACTTTATTCATTTTCATTTAGCTCAAATCTTCGATTAATTCCACCTCAACACCTGCTTTTCTAAGAAAATCAACACCTGAAGTATCTTTATATTCTTGATGATACACCACTCTTTTAATTCCAGATTGATGAATTAATTTGCTACAATCTTTACAAGGCGAAAGTGTAATATATAACGTGGCATCTTCACAAGATTGCGTAGAACGCGCGACTTTTAAAATGGCATTCGCTTCGGCGTGAAGCACGTACCATTTGGTTACATTATCATCGTCTTCGCAACAATTTTCAAAACCTGACGGTGTTCCATTGTACCCATCGGAAATAATCATTTTACCTTTTACGATAATCGCCCCAACTTTTTTTCGTTGGCAATACGACAAATTACCCCATTCTTTAGCAATTCGTAAATAAGCCTTATCGTATTTTGCTCTTTTTTCTTTCTTCATTATCGGTTCCAAATTTCGCTTTCAATAATCATCGGCAAAACTACGCCAATTATAAATGCTGACATAACTAAAGCCCAATCTCTTTTTGAAAAACGGAAAAAAGTTTGCACTACGTAAGAAATAATTAATACTACTAACACCACTATCATTTGTGCTGCTTCAATTCCTAATGCAAATTCTAACAACGGTAACAATTTATCAGAAGCAGTTCCGGGTAAAATTGTTTTAAAGTAATTTGAAAAACCTAGTCCGTGAATGATTCCGAAAAACAAAGTTACAATTGCCACGAAGGTTATACTTTCATTTTTAGATGATTTTCCAGCCGTAAAAAGATGAAAAACGGCCGTTATTAAGATGGTTATTGGAATTAAAAACTCGACCAAACTGGCTTGAATTTGAACCACGCCATAAACCGATAATAGCAAAGCTAAGGTGTGACCTAAAGTAAAAAGTGATACCAAAACAAAAACGTTTTTCCAGTCTTTAAAAGCGTACGGTACCATTAAAGCTATCAAAAACAAAACGTGGTCGTAGGCATTAATATCTAACACATGCTTAAGACCAATATTAAAATACATCCAAAATTCTGACATAACTACAATTTATTTGGGGATTTTCAAACTTACGATTTATTTTTTTATGTTACCAAATTCTACATCACAAAAGCATGTGAAATTGTTGTAAAAAAATAGATTTTTTGTGTAATTTTGCTCTAATATAAAAAAACAAACAACATGTCAATTTCAGATTTATTCGATAGCGGTTTTAGAAACAGAAACAAAGGTCATTTTTCAGCAATTGTAAGAGTAGCTTTGTCTGACGGAATTATTGGTCCAGAAGAAAAATATTTTTTAGACAAATTAGCTATCAAATTAGAAATTTCTCAAGCAGAATATGAAGAAATTTTAGAAAATCCTTTAAAATACCCTGTAAATCCGCCTTTATTGCATACACATCGTTTAGAACGTTTATATGATTTATCAAGAATGGTATATGCAGACGAACATGTTTTAGGTGAAAAAGAACACGAATTACTTAAAAAATTCGCTTTAGCATTAGGATTTACTGCAGGAAACGTAGGTTATATCGTAGATAAAGCTTTAAAATTAGTAGATATGAACGTAGATTTAGACACGTTCACTTACGAAATGCAACACATGAACAGATAATTCAACCTGTTTTAAAATACAAAAGCACAAACTCATTCGAATTTGTGCTTTTTTGATTTTATGTATTTCAGAAATTTACTTCGCTTTCGCCATAAACTCTTCTGCTTTTTCTACCATGTTTTTACTTCCGCAGAAGAACGGAACGCGTTGGTGTAACTCAGTTGGTTGAATTTCCATGATTCTTTTGTAACCGTCAGAAGCTTTTCCGCCTGCTTGTTCGGCTATGAATGCCATTGGATTGCATTCGTATAACAAACGTAATTTTCCGTTTGGTGCTTTTGAACTGGTTGGATATAAATAAATTCCGCCTTTAATCATGTTTCTGTGAAAATCAGAAACTAAACTTCCAATATAACGAGAAGTATAAGGTCTATCTCCTTCTTCTAACTGGCAATATTTGATGTAATCTTTCACTCCTTGAGGAAAATGAACGTAATTCCCTTCGTTAATTGAGTAAATTTTTCCGTCTTCCGAATATTTCATATCAGGATGCGACAAATAGAACGTTCCGATAGCTGGGTTTAACGTAAATCCGTTTACACCATCACCTGTCGTATATACTAACATGGTTGAAGTTCCATAAATCACATAACCTGCAGCTACTTGATTCACACCTGGTTGCAAGAAATCTTCAATAGTTACTGGAGTTCCAACGGGTGTAATTCTTCTGAAAACGGAGAAAATTGTTCCAACTGAAACATTCACATCAATATTCGAAGAACCATCTAATGGATCCATCAAAACCACGTATTTGTTATTGTGTGAATTATCCGAACCTGCGACAGTAATGAAATCATCATTTTCTTCCGAAGCAATTCCGCAAACAATCTCACGATTGATTAAGGTTTGAATGAAAACTTCGTTTGCGTAAACGTCTAATTTTTGTTGGTCTTCTCCTTGAATATTTTGTTCTCCAGCAGCACCTACGATATCTACTAATCCGGCTTTGTTTACTTTGTAATTTACCACTTTCGCGGCTAATCGGATAGAGTTGATGATTCGAGATAATTCTCCTGTTGAGTACTGAAACGAATTTTGATGTTCAATGATAAATTCGCCTAAGGTTCTATTTCTTTCTTCCATTATGAAAATGATGTAGTTGTGTTTAAGGCACAAATATCGGTAAATTTGTGAAATGATAGAATTAATTTGAAAAGATGTTTAAGTTAATTTTACTTTTGTAAAAAATTTGAAAAAATGATTATCAGAAAAGCCACAAAAAACGACATGCCTTCGGTTTTAGAATTGATTCAGGAATTAGCCACTTTTGAAAAAGAACCTAATGCTGTAGTGGTTACCGTTGACGATTTGGTTGGCGACGGTTTTTCAGAAAATCCGCTTTTTCAGTGTTTTGTTGCCGAAGTTGAAAACGAGATAATCGGAATGGCTTTGTACTATTATCGTTATTCCACTTGGAAAGGAAAAACCATTCATTTAGAAGATTTAATCGTAAAAGAAAACAAACGCGGAACAGGTGCCGGATTTGCGCTTTACAAAGAAATCATTAAACAAGGAAAAGTCGAAAATGTCCGTCGAATCGAATGGAACGTTTTAGATTGGAACACACCAGCCATCGATTTCTATGAAAAATCGGGTGCTAAAGTTTTAGGCGATTGGCGTGTGGTACATATGGACGACAAAGGAATTGAACAATTTTTAAACACAACTATATAATTCTTCAAAATGAAAATTTTTAAATTTGGAGGTGCATCGGTTAAAGATGCCGAAGGCGTAAAAAACGTATTACATGTTTTAAACACGGTAGGACACGAAGATGTTTTGTTGGTAATTTCTGCCATGGGAAAAACCACGAATGCTTTGGAAGTAGTCATCAAAAATTACTTTGATAAATCGAAAGAATTGCATGCCTCGCTTCAGGAAGTTCGCAAGTACCACAACCAAATTTTATTAGACTTATTTGAAGACGAAGAGCACGATGTGTTTTTTGATGTCAACGCACATTTTGACGATTTAGAATATTTCATTCGCAGCAACAAATCGCCAAATTACAGCTTTGTTTACGACCAAGTGGTGAGTATTGGAGAATTAGTTTCTACTACCATTGTAAGTCATTATTTCAATTATAGCGGCTTAAAAAACAATTGGATTGATGTTCGCCCATTAATCAAAACCGACAACAATTACCGTGATGCGCAAGTAGATTGGGAAACCACTCAAAAATTGATTTCAAAAGGCGTTAAAAAGAAAACTTTGAACATTACACAAGGATTTTTAGGTTCAGATGAAAATAATTTTACGACTACTTTAGGTCGCGAAGGTTCGGATTATACGGCTGCGATTTTTGCGTATTGTTTAGGTGCGGAAAGTGTTACCATTTGGAAAGACGTTCCTGGAGTTTTAAATGCCGATCCAAGATATTTTGAAAATGCGGTTTTATTGAACCAAATTTCATACAGAGAAGCGATTGAATTAGCCTTTTATGGAGCTTCGGTAATTCACCCAAAAACCTTACAACCTTTACAGAAAAAGGAAATTCCGTTGTATGTAAAATCGTTTATAAATCCAACGTTAGCAGGAACAAGAATTTCAAGAGGTTTAGATTTAGAACCGAAAACGTCTTGTTTTATCGTAAAGAAAAACCAATTGTTATTATCGTTATCGTCAATTGATTTCGATTTTATCATGGAAAATCACATTAGTGAGATATTTGCTTTGTTTTCGAAATACAAAATCAAAGTAAATTTAATTCAAAATACGGCAATTAGTTTCTCGGTTTGTATTGAAGACAAATATAACACTTTTGAAGAATTGCGAAAAGTTTTGGCTAAAAAATTCAAAGTTTCGTATAACGAAAATGTATCGTTGTACACCATCAGACATTTTGATGAAAACGCTGCTAAAGTAGTTGAAACAAACAAAACAGTATTGTTACGTCAGATTTCGAGAGAAACGATGCAGGTGATTACGAAGGAATAGTTTTCACCGCAGATTCGCAGATTACTATTTAAAAAAATCTGTGAATCTGCGGTTCAAACAAAATCATTCCTTTTTTCCAACAATAAATACTACTTTTGAAGATTCGGAGTTATAGTATTTATGCAAAAAATTGTTTTTTTAGCGGGATTCCTGTTGTGTTTTTTGAGCGGTTTTGCTCAGGAAACGTTGCAATCGTATCCAACTAAAAAAATTGCGTTTTTAAAAGATACGATTTCGATAGAGAAATTCAGTTTAAACAATTCCTTTTTTGAAATCAAAGACAAAAATGGGAAAGTCATTGACACGAGTTTTTACAAAGTAAATTTCCAAAAAGGAACGGTAGTTTTCACCAAAGAAATCAACACTTCTGACTCTCTAATTGTTCGCTATTCGAAATTTCCGGAATTTTTAACCAAAACTTACTCTATTTACGATGACGACAAAGTAGTTTCGAACGAAGCGGGAAAATTAGTCGTTTTCAAAAAAGACAAAAACACTAAATTCAAACCTTTCGATGGATTGAATACTTCGGGAAGTATTACACGTGGCGTTACGGTTGGAAACAATCAAAATACGGTGGTGAACTCGAATTTAGATTTGCAAATCACAGGAAAGATTTCGGAGAAAGTAAGTTTGCGTGCATCCATCCAAGACAGTAATATTCCGTTACAAGAAGGTGGTTATTCGCAAAAACTGGATGAGTTTGACCAAATTTTCATCGAATTATTTTCGGATAAATGGAACATTCGAGCGGGTGATTTATTTCTGGAAAATAGAAAATCAGCTTTCTTGAATTTCAACAAAAAAGTACAAGGTTTAGCCACTCGCTTCACCTTTGGAACACCTGATAAAAAAACCGAAGTCATTGCATCTGGTGCTTTGGTTCGTGGACAATATGCTCGAAGTTCGTTCATTGGACAAGAAGGAAATCAAGGTCCGTATAAATTGCGAGGCAACAATAACGAGTTGTACGTTTTAGTAATTTCAGGTTCGGAACGCGTTTATGTCAACGGAATTTTGAAAACTCGTGGTGAAAACAACGATTACATCATCGATTACAATGCCGGAGAAATTATCTTCACTTCTTTATTTCCGATTACTTCCGAAATGAGAATCAATGTTGAATATCAATACACCGATAGAAATTATACACGATTTATCACGTATGGCGGAATTTCGCACGAGCGAGAAAATTGGCAAATTGGTGGTTATGTTTATTCGGAAAGTGATGTTAAAAACCAGCCTTTGCAACAAAATTTATCTTCGGAACAAATTGATGTTTTACAAGCCGCAGGAGATGATACTTCAGCCATGATTAGCGAATCAGCCTATTTGGATAGCTATTCTGAAAATAAAATTCTGTATAAAAAAGTGTTTGTTGGACCAGTTGAAGTGTTTGAATATTCGAACAATCCAACCGATATTTTATACAATGTAACGTTTTCTTTGGTTGGGAATAATCTTGGGAATTATATTTTATCGAATAATCAAGCTGTTGGAAAAATTTACGAATACATTGCTCCAATTGCAGGTGTTCCGCAAGGAAATTATGAACCGATTATCCGATTGATTGCACCAACAAAAATTCAAATGGCCACTATGTTTGGAAAATATAATCCAACTGAAAAAACAAATTTGGATTTCGAAATGGCATTGAGTAATAACGACCGAAATTTATATTCTGCTATTGATGACAATAACAATAAGGGTTTTGCTGGAAAATTTAATGGCAAGCAACGTCTTATCGACAAATCCATAAAAATGGATGCTTTTACGAATTTTCAATTTGTGCAGGAAAATTTCAAAACAATTGAGCGTTTATACAACATTGAATTCAATAGAGATTGGAACATTTCGGCAACACCATTGGGTAATCAAAGTATTGTAACTTCGGGATTGGATTTCAATTTTAATAACAAAGGAAAAGCACTGTATCAGTTTGAAAATTTGACTTTTGGCGATGCTTTTTCTGGAAATAAGCATACGTTGTCTGGAAGATATGCTTCAAAAAACTGGATGATTTGGAGTAATTCGAGCGCTATGAAAAGTGATGCAACAGCTTCGGAATCAAAGTTTACAAGAAGTCAAAATCGTACTTCTTACAAAATCAACCAAAATTGGATTGGCGCTACTTTAAACCTGGAAGACAATTCGGAAAAAATAAAAGCTACGAATACGTTTTCTGCATTGAGTCAGCGCTTTACCGAATATGGTGCTTTTGTAGGACGAGGAGATTCGACCAAGGTTTTTTTAGAATTAGGTTATTTACAACGTAAAAATGATAGTTTACAAAACAATTCGATAGCACGTGTAAACA
>NZ_JAIWOF010000003.1 GCF_020217025.1 Flavobacterium sp.
CCCGTTGTTGAATAAGAAGTCCCTGAAGCATTATCACATCTATATCTAAAATAATATGTTGTATTAGGAGTTAATCCTGTCAAGTTTTTTGGCGAAACCCAAGTACCGGCAGTACTTCCTCCAGCTCCCGAAAGCGGCGAAAGAGCTACATTTCCAGCATTATCTGTAGCCAATTGAGAATAAAGAGTTGTTGTAGAACTTGATGTTACTTGGAAGCTAATAGTTGCCGAAGTTGCAGTAATATTATAAGAACTTGGCGCAGAGAACGTAGCAACCTGCGCATTTCCAAATGTAAATGGAAATAATAAAAGAAATAGTAATCTTGTTTTCATAAGAGGATATTTTAAAATTTGATTCAAAAGTATTCTCAATCACATCTTAAATTTTCAATGAGTTTACCAAACCCTATTTTCCGTTAACGAAAAAACAAGACTAAAAATAATTAAAATCGATTTCGTTAATCTAAAACCTAGTTTCATAAACTGAACAAAAATCCAAACCTTATTATTTCTTATATTTGTTATAAATGAATTCAAATTGAAATTTTTTCAAACGATACTACTCTTTTTATTTACTCAAATCTTTTTTGGGCAAAACCCTTATTATTATACGTTGGACAAAACTAACGGGCTACCATCCAATAGTGTATATGATATTTTTCAAGACAGTAAAGGTTTCATGTGGTTTGCAACGGGAAAAGGATTGTGCCGATATGACGGAAGTACGTTTAAAACTTATTCATCGGACAACCAAACTTCTAAATCAGGCTCTTGTATTAATGAAGATTCGTTTGGTCGAATTTGGTACATCAACTTTGATGGCTATTTATATTATGTTGAAGATGGTGAATTAAAAAATTTACCCCAAAAAGAATCTGTTGGATACATGAAATATGGTGTAATTAAAGACAAACTATACTTAATGCAATCTAAAAGTATTGCCATTTATGATTTGAAAAAGGTGCAATTTATACAATCGATTCCAATTCCAGAAGCCAATGTTTTAAGCACCTTTGTAACCGAGTCTAAATTTTGTTTCATAAGTGATAAGTTGTATGAAATTGAATTTTCAAAACCTATAAAATCACATGAATTAACTGAAGATTTTAAAAAGTATTTAAATGTTCCTATTGTTCAAGCAAACAAAGATGAACTTTTTATTGTTTCAAAATTTACAAATCAATATTATAACTACAAAAACAATCAGTTTACTCAAAAAAAATTTACTTGTCTGTTTGACTTTGTACAAAATTTAGCCATTATTGATAATACACCTTGGTTGTGCACACCAAACGGAGTTATTAAATACGAAAAAGAAAAAGGCACTACTTACTTTTCTGAATATAATATCTCATACATATTCAAAGACAAACAAAAAAATTATTGGATTTCTACTATTAACAACGGTCTTCTTTTTATTCAGGATTTTGAAAACAACTTTATTAAGTTAGATCCAAAACCTACCATATTATCACCTTATAATAATCAAATTTTAATTGGAACCGAAAACGAAGTTATCTACGGTTTACAATTAGATAATTTAAACATTAAAACCATATATAAAAGCAATAGTAATCATCCCATTTATCAAATTGAGGCAAACGAAAAAGAAAAAACCATTTATTTTACATCGTTGAAATTTAAAATTTTAAATCAAAATTATAAGCTTATCAACGAAACTGCCGTTGCAATTAAAGACATAAAAAAAGTGGATGAAAGTTATTATTCTTTTGCCGGAAGCGGATTGTGTGGTTTAATAAAAGTAGGAAGCAAAAAAAGTATTTGGGACAAACTATACCAGAAAAACATTCAAAAAGATCCAAAATTCAAAGAATGCCAATTACTCAATTTAAAAGGAAAATCAACGGTGTATAATTCACATAATAATTGTATTTATTATGCTACTAATATGGGATTAAAATTTATTGATTTGAATGGTTTGAAAGAATTAAAATTCAACAACAAAACACTTTATATTACCAATTTACAATCCTATAATAATGTCGTTTACGCTTTGTCAACAAGTGAAGAATTATATAAGATTGATTCTAATAATAAAGTAACAAAAGTTTCTGTGTTTGAAAAACACTTAAAAGAACGCTTTACTAAGTTTAAAATTCAAGAGAACTCCATTTTTATTTTTACCACAAACGGAATAATTGAATACAATTTAATTAAAAACTACTATCGTAAAATTTTACCTTTAACTAGCGATCTAGAAGTTACCGACGTTGCTGTAATTGGGAATAAAATTTATTTTGCTACCTCAAAAGGGATTATTGTAAAAAATAAATTCAAGAACAAAGAATTTGCCAAACCTGAATTAATCATCAACGAAATAAAAGTTAATGGCACTCTTCAAAAAGAGAATAACTTAAATGAATTAGAATACAATCAAAACAACATTACTGTTAATTTTTCTGTACTCTCTTTTAATCCAAATGAAAAAAATAGTGTTTTATACAAAATAAACAATGGAAACTGGAATCGCTTGGATATTGATAACAAGAATCTGATTTTATCTTCTATTTCTCCTGGAGATTATAACGTATATTTAAAAATAGATGCTAATTATGAAACACCTATTCAACAAATCCATTTTAAAATCAATAATCCCTTTTGGTTAAATCCTTTTTTCTTAATTTATTTAGGATTGATTATCATTGCTTTAGCTTATACTTTTTACAAATATCAGATTCAAAAAATCGAAAAGAAAAACCAACTTTTATTAGATAAAGTCAATTTAGAAAAGAATTTAAATCAATCGAAGCTGAAAGCGATTAAATCACAAATGAATCCGCATTTCTTTTACAACGCTTTAAATACAATTCAATCTTTTATTTTATCTAACGATAAAAAACAAGCGGTTTCCTATTTATCAAAATTCTCTACACTTACTCGAACAATTTTGGAAATGAGTGAAAAAGAAAACATCACCCTTTCGGAAGAAATTAAAACTTTAGGATTGTATTTAGACATTGAAAAAGCTCGTTTTGATGAAGATTTTAGTTACGATATCAATATTGGTTATGGTATTGACATTGAAAACATTAAAATTCCATCTATGCTGTTACAACCTTATGTTGAAAACGCGGTAAAACATGGTTTGCTGCACAAAAAAGGAGAGAAAAAAGTAACCATAGATTTCGAAAGAATATTTGATTCTTTAAAAATAACTATTGATGATAACGGAATTGGACGACAAAAAAGCGCCGAACTAAAAGCTATTAAAAACAAAGATCATCTATCATTTGCTACTGAAGCCATGCAGAATCGTATCGAATTACTCAATCAATATAAACAACAAAATATTACCATTAATTTTGAAGACAAAATAAACAAAAATGGTCAATCTTCTGGAACAAAAGTTATTATAGAAATTCCAATTACCTACTAAAATGAAAGCCATTATTATAGACGACGAAAAGAGAGCACGAATTTCGCTTGCCTTACTTTTACAAGAATATTGTCCAGAAGTTACCGTAGTAGCCGAATGTGAAAATCTACCAGAAGGCATAAAAGCCATCAGAAAGCAACAACCTGATATTGTTTTATTAGACATTGAAATGCCAGGTCATAGCGGCTTAGAGTTATTGGACTTTTTTGATGAAAACGAAATTAATTTTTCAATTATTTTTACTACTGCTTATAATGAATACGCCTTAAAAGCATTCAAATTTTCGGCAGTCGATTACTTATTGAAACCAATAATCCCAGAAGAATTAGCTGAAGCCATTCAACGCGTTGCCAAACAAAAACAGCGTTTTGAAAATTTTATAACCTTTAAAGAAAACTTACAACAAGAAAGCTTAACTAAAATAGCGGTCCCGTCAGGGAATACATTGTTATTTTTAGACACCAATAAAATCATGTACATTAAAGGAGAAGGCGCTTATTCAGAAGTATTTTGCAATGATGGAAACAAACAATTGGTTAGCCGAAACTTAAAGAATTTCGAAGATATTTTATGTTCTGATTCCCGATTTTTACGTATTCACAAATCTTATATCGTAAACTTCAACTTTGTAACAGCTTTCAACAAATCAGATGGTGGAAGTATTGAATTAGAAAACAAAATACAAATTCCGGTTTCTCCTGATAAATCGCAAACTATTCTAAATCAAATTCAGATTATAAAACGTTAGTTTATTTCAGAGTTTTCAATTCCAACTAGCTTCAAATCTTTCCAAAAATCTGGATAGGATTTAGAAACCACCTCAGCTTGATTAATTGCAATTGGAACTTCCAAAGCTAAAGGCGCAAAAGCCATGGCCATTCTGTGGTCTTGATAAGTTGAGATTGAAATATTTTCCTTAATTCCAGAAGAAGATTTCAAATGTAAAGAATCATTAGTTACTGAAATTTCAGCTCCTAATTTTGTTAGTTCTATTTTTAAAGCTTCTAATCGATCCGTTTCTTTGATTTTTAGCGTATGTAATCCTGTTAAATCGCAACCTATTCCTAATCCAAAACAGGTTACCGCAATGGTTTGAGCAATATCAGGACAATTATTTAATTGGTAATTGACAATTGACAATTGACAATTTTTTGTTTTAGAAATCGTAATTGAATTATCACTATTAAAAGTAGTTTCAACTCCAAAATCTTTATAAATATCAATCAAAGCACTATCGCCTTGAAGACTATTCTTTTTATAACTTGAAAGTGTAACTTGAAAACCTATTTCAGACAAGGCAACAATAGAATACCAATAAGAAGCAGATGACCAATCGGATTCAATGGTTAAAGGAGTTGGGTGTTGGGTGTTGGGTGTTGGATTTACTTTAATTACATTATTTTCAAAAGAAGTCATCACTCCAATTTCATTCAATAACGCTAAAGTCATTTTGATGTATGGAATTGAGGTGATTTCGCCTTCAAGTGTTAACTCTAAACCATTTTCAAGCTTTGGAGCAATTAATAAAAGTGCCGAAATATACTGGCTACTCACATTAGCTGGAAGCGAAACTTTATTCTGTTTTATTTTTTTTCCTTTAATACGGATTGGCGGGAAACCTTCGTTTTCTTCATAAGTAATTTCGGCTCCTAATTCATTTAAAGCGTCAACTAAAATTTTTATCGGACGCTCTTTCATTCTTGACGAGCCTGTTAAAACCACTTCTTTTCCTTCTTGAATAGAAAAATAAGCGGTAAGAAATCGCATAGCTGTTCCTGCGTGGTGAACGTCAATGAGTTGTGAATGGTGAATAGTGAATAGTGAATTTAGTGCTTTTTGCATCACTTCCGAATCATCAGAATTGGAGGTGTTTTCTAAAGTTAAATTTGGATACAAAGCCTGCAACAACAACAATCTATTGGTTTCAGATTTTGAACCCGTGATTGTTACTTTTCCCTTTTCCCTTTTCCCTTTTCCCTTTTCTAAATGTAAATTCATTATTTGGTAACCATTTTTAATCCAACTATGGATAAAATTAATGTGGAAATGAAAAACACACGCCAAAACGTTGCCGGTTCTTTAAAAACAATAATTCCTACTAAAACACTTCCTACAGCACCAATTCCTGTCCAAACGGCATAAGCAGTTCCGATGGGTAATTCTTTGGTGGCTTTTACTAACAATATCATACTGATTGAAAGACATACCAAAAAACCACCGTACCAAATTAAAGAAGTGTTTCCTGTTGATTCTTTTGCTTTTCCTAAACAGGTTGCAAAACCTACTTCGAATAATCCTGCTATGATGAGTAAAATCCAGTTCATATTTTTATTAAGGTAAAAGGAAAAGGGTGAAGGGTGAAAGGAAATTCAAAATCAACAAGTGACCTTTTACCTTTAACCCTTTACCATTAACCTTATTTAAGTTTCTCGTTATTATGATGTCTATCGTGATCGCGTTTGGTTTTTAAATCCATTTTTTTATCAAAAGCGGCTTGTAAATCTACACCTGTTTGATTCGCCAAACACAAAACTACAAAAACTACATCAGCAAGCTCTTCTCCTAAGTCTTTGTTTTTATCGGATTCTTTTTCGGATTGCTCGCCATAACGACGAGCTATAATTCGGGCTACTTCACCTACTTCTTCAGTAAGTTGAGCCATATTAGTTAATTCATTGAAATAACGAACACCATGTTCTTTAATCCAATTATCTACTTCTTGTTGGGAATTTTTTATGTTCATATTATTTCTTAATTAAAATAATTTTATCAGTTTGCTTACTAATCATTTCTTTAAAAAGTGATTTTAAAATTTCGTAGTCTTCTGGAGTAATAATTGTGCTATTAATCTCTATACTTGATGATATTTGAATTAAATCATTGGTTACTGAAGTATTAAAATTATAAACAAGTTCTCCTTTAGGTGTTTTATATATAATTGAAGAAGGAAAATATTCAATTTTATAATTTTCTGGCACTTTAAGAGAAATATTATAATTTATTTTTTGAAGAAAATCAAATTCAATTGGATAACTTCTTTTTTCAGATTTAAAAGGATTTTTATTCATTTCCATAAATAATAATGGTGAAATATATAATTTTTCCCCTATTATTTCTACTAAATTATCACTAAAAAATGAATAGGTTAAATTAATTGGCTTAGAATTTTCATTTTTTATTGTTAAATCTTCTATTTCAGTTCCATCGTAATCTTTTTCAATTTTTTCAATCAATGATTGATTACTTAAATTTGCATACTTCTCTCTAAACAAAAAAGCTAAATATTCCGTTGAGACTTCTCGTACTTTTCCTTTAATATTTGTATCATCGACTATATCAGCTAGAATTGTAATGTTTTTTATTGAATATTTATTCGGCTCTAAACTTATTTCTTTACTAGTACCATTTGGCATAAGCATTCTACCTGACCAGTTTAAAACTTTTAAAGGAAGAATATTAGGCAAAGAATTTTTATTTGTTGCATCTAAAAGAACTACATTTTCATCGCCACTTAATTTTACTCCTACAATTACATAGTTGAAAGCCGATCGACTTGGAAATATAGCAATACCATTTGATCTTGTACTAACTATTATTGGATTCGCATCAAGACCTGCATATCGTAACATTGCAACCAACATTAAATTAATATCCGCACTATTTCCAACTTTTTCTTTAAATGCTTTTTTTACACCTTTTTCACAATTATAACTATTGTTCTCGTTCCATACCATTTTATTTTGAACATATTGGAATATTTTATCTAACCTATCTTTTGGTGAAGCAATATCTTTTATCAAAACTTGAATCTCTTCTTCAAAATAAGACTTAAAATTTAATTCTCTACCAAAATTATCATTATCATAAATAGATTTTGAAACGTCATCCCAACTGAGTGACATGTTTTGAAATGGTTTATTTGGATAGTTAATAGATGCTAATTCATATTTTAAAACTGACGTATAATTATTGATATTTCTAACAAATTCTTCACCTTTAATAGGCATAATATCTTGCGCTGAATATGAATATTTTGTGCTATTGAAGTCTAACGAAGTAATAATTTTTTCCTCCGTAGAAATTTTTTCAAATCCAGCAATAACAGTTCTATATCTAAAATATTCAGGAATATATACTTCGTATCTAACACTATTTACAGGAATTTCATGCTGAAAATGCCAATCATTAAAATTTGATATATAAGGAGAAACTATTTTGTAGCTAAATTCGATAATGGAACCCTCTCTTACAGCTGGAAATGTTATTTTCTTTAAATTCCATTTATCATTTACTTCTTCTTTAAACTCACTTTCAGACTTCAACTTGGTTTTTTCAACTTTACTACCCACTAAATTGTAAGTATATGCATCATAAACATAAACTTCTTCTTTTCCATTGCCTCCCACAAAATAGGGTATTTCTTGATTTGCAAATTTAAAACCTTCTTTCTTATATATTTTAATTTTTACTTCAACCTCAGTAGTTATTTCCCAAAAACCATCTCGGGTTAAAGTAAAATTTGTTTTTCCTTTTTTAAAAAGATATGCAGCAGATGATGATGAGTCAATTGGATGCACACTTTGTTTTAATTCATCTACAGTTACTTCACCTAATTTTAATTTTTGTGTAAAACCTAATTGAAAAATCAGTAATAGAGAGATAATCGAAATATTTTTCACTTTTTTTATTTTAAAATTAATAACATCTTATTGTTTTCACTTCTGGCAACTAACTCTCTAAATTTTCTGTAACTTTCATATTTATCTGCAGCATAATATCCACTTTTTATTAAAAGTTTACGTTTATAAATTACATTGTTACCATTTACTTCTATTTTACAAATATAATTTCCAAACTCATTGCTTACATTTTGCTCATTAGGTACTGAATCTACTTTGTAATTACTAGGAATTGTTATAATTGATTCATCTTCATAACAAAAGCCTCTTTCTATTTCAAAAGGAATTTTTCTATCCTTATGTTTTTTAGGAACGAATGAAAATTGATTGATACAATTTACCGCCACAATTATTTTATCTTGATTTGGTTTTACAAAATCGTTTGATTCAAATTCAACAATTTCGTTTAACTCTAAATTTTTACTATCATCTTCAATTATAGCTTTGGTTATTTTTTTTTCGCTAATTACATTAAAATAATCGGCATAGTATTTTTTTATATTATCATTATTAGACTTTTTTAAAACCAACTTATTATCATAAATAATTCCTTTTGAATTAATTACAACACTACACTTAACACTATTATCATCATTTAGAGTTACTTTTGAAGTTGTTTTTTGGTAATTTTGCTCATTTAAAAATGCTTTTGTTTTAACAATTTTAGAAGCTTCACCAGACACTAATAACACCTTTCTATCATCTGTAAAATCACCTTGAAAGCCAAAAGGAAGAGTTTGACTAGTACACTCAAGCCATGTAATATTATCATTTACATCTGGAATACCTAGTATTACGTGATTCCCTTGCATAGAAACAAAATCCTCAACTATATCTCGCTTTTGATCATCACCATAAACCACAGCGTAATAAGACGGGATATTAAATTTTTTTAATAACGATCTTGTATAATTAGTTAGTGCTTTACAATCTCCATAACCTAATCGATCAACATCTCTTGCTAGCATGGGTTTCCAACCTCCTATTCCTAATTGTATACTTACGTATCGTGTTTTATTTTGTACATATTCATAAATTATTTTAGCCTTTTTCAAATTATCACTTTCATTACCAATCAATTTTGCTAATGCTAATTGAGTGGTCACTGGAATTTCCTCTGTATCGCTTAACAATACATCATGCATCCATTTTCCAAATACTTCCCAACTCTCTGCGCTACCTTCTACACCCTCAATCTGAAATTTATTAAGTCCAAAAATTACATATGGTGTAAACTTACTTAAAGATGGTGCTAATTCTTCCTTACGAAATGCTTTAAAATTTTTTATGGAATACAAAAGACTCCCTTTAGATTCTATTTTTAGTACTTTATCATCAAAATTAAATTCCTTAGACTTTAATTTCACATCAGATGCATATTGTATATTTATTGAAGAATTTAGTATGCTAACATAAAAATCTTCAATTGGATTCCAACTAGGAACAAAAGCTGTATTCGAAGTGGAAATTTCACTTTGATAAACCATTGTAAAAGGGAATTTTACAGGAGTATAATCTAAATATAAAACTCTATTATCAGTTATTATAGAACCTTCACTTACAGAATTTTCTTTAAAATCTTTTCGTTTTATTTTTTTAATTTCTGAACCAAAAGCATCATAAATCGTCGCTTCTATATTTATTATAGAAGTAGAATTATCCATATACTCATAGGCGTTCATATTCTTTAAACCTAATTCATTAAATACAGTTATTACTCGATATTTTCTGACAACCATTGAATTATAGCTCGAAAAAATAATTACGGTTTTATTATTTTTTATAACAGCATTTGCATTCTCTTTAATACTATCTGGAAAAACAGCAAAAAGATTTTCTTGAGAATAAATTGAAAATGAAAATAAAAAAAGGATTAGTAAGAATATTTTTTTCATTGTGTTTACTCTTTATTTTTTGTGTCTATA
>NZ_JAIWOF010000021.1 GCF_020217025.1 Flavobacterium sp.
CTTCTAATTCTTATTATTTGAAATCGCAATTACTGAAAACCGAAAAAAGCAACTTAGCCGTTTTTATCAATTATCGAAGATTGCAATATGAAGACTCTAATAAGAAAGATGAACCTTCATTGAATTCAAGAGTTTTGTATAATGATCGTTTTTCTGGACAGAAATTGCAATTGACAACCATTTATGAAACCTTATCTGGAACTATAGCCCAACAAGAATTCACCTATTTAGAAGTTGATCCTACACAAGGAACTTACATGTGGAACGATTATAATGGGAATGGAATTCAGGAATTACAAGAGTTTGAAATTGCTCCATTTCCAGATTTAGCGAAATATGTTAGAGTCTATTTGCCGAATCAGGTTTTTATTAGAACACATCAAAATAAATTCTCTCAAACTGTAAATCTGAATTTTTCAGAATGGCAAAAAACAACGGGAATAAAAAAATTGGCTTCTCATTTTTACAATCAAACCTCTTATTTAATTGATAGAAAAAAATTGAGAAATGGTGCTAATTTTAACTTAAATCCATTTGAAAATAAAGAGGCAGATTTAGTAGGAATGAATTTAAATTTTAGAAACAGTTTGTTTTTTAATCGAGGAAAACAACACCATTCTACTACTTATTCTTATTTATCAAACGAATCCAGAAGTTTACTTTCTGTAGGAAGTGTAGCAGCGTATAATCAATCGCACCAATTGCAATACCAACACTTGATTCGTAAAAGTTGGTTAGTGAACATATCTGGAAACACTACGAAAACAAACTCAACTTCTGAAAATTATCCAAGTCGCGATTATAAAATTAAAAGTTACCAAATAGTCCCAAAAATAGGCTACTTATTTTCTAAAAATGCGAGTTGGGATGTGTTTTACGAATTTCAAAACAAGGAAAATCAAATTGGCGCATTAGAAACATTAGTTCAAAGCAGATTTGGAACCTCTTTTACAGTAAACAGCACAAAAGGATTTAGCTTGAATGGTGAGTTTTCCTATTATAAAAACACATTTACAGGCAATAATTTAGCGCCAGTTGCGTTTCAGATGCTTGAAGGTTTACAACCTGGAAAAAATCAAACTTGGCGATTGCTTTTACAAAAAAATCTTACCCAATATTTAGATATCAACATCAATTATCAGGGAAGAGATAGCGAAACTAGTAAAACTATTCATACAGGAAATATTCAATTACGAGCGTTTTTTTAGTTAATATTTAGATTAGTTCTAAATTTCTGATTAATTTTACAATCTTATTATCATACCAATAATTTATCATGTTAAAAAAACTCCTTTTATTAACGTATTTACTAACAAGTTTGTTAGGCTTTTCACAATTAAGCAATAAACATTGGTTACCTCCCTTGCATTCTAGAAATCAACAATTAGTTTCAAGTCATTATATCTATTTATCTACACCTGAACCAGTACCTTTTCAGGTAACTATAAAAAATGGTAACGGAACTCCACTTGCTGGCTCACCTTTTACAATTTCACAAGGCAACCCTAGATCTGTTTTGATTGGCGCACAACAACCATCTTCGATGTTTTTAGCTGTTACAGATGTTAATGTAGTTAAATCTGACAAAGGACTTATATTAGAAGCTCCTAAAGATTTTTATGCAAGTTTTAGAGTTGTATCTGAGAACCATGCAGAAACTTTAATTTTAAAAGGAAAAGAAGGATTAGGAACTCAATTTCGCGTAGGAAGTCTTCCGCAAGTTTATGATGGGAGTACCCGAAATTTTGTAACAAGTTTTATGGCAACCGAGGACGGAACTTCTGTTACAGTATCAGATTATGATACAAATGTTGTTTTTCAGGCTGGAAATGGGACAAATAATGCGAATACTCAAACTTTTAGCCTTAATAGAGGACAAACTGTAGTTCTCTCGGGTTATACAGATACCCCTGCAAATTTAGCAGGCTTTGTTGGCGCATTAGTTACCTCTACAAAGCCAATTATCGTAAATACCGGCAATTGTTTAGCAGGTATGTCCACAGAAACTGATGGTCAAGATATAACATTGGATCAAATCGTTCCCATTGAAAAAGTGGGGAATGAATATGCTTTAGTTAGAGGTAATGGTAGTAATTTATCTGAATTCCCTTTAGTAATTGCAACTGAAGATAATACTCAAATTTATGTAAATGGTAGTACTATACCGCTAACAACTTTGAATGCTGGCGATTATCATTTGATTCAAAATTCATTATATCAAGGGACAAATAATCGAAATATGTATGTTACAAGTAACAAACCAATTTACATGTATCAGATCATTGCCGGAGATGTTAGAGATGCAACAAATGGATTAAATTTCATCCCTCCCTTGAGTTGTTTTTTTCAAAAATCGGTTGACTTAATCCCAAGTATCAATCAAATTGGCCCAGTAATTTATACATCTGATGTCATTGCCTTAACGAGTAATGATGCCGTTTTATCAATAAATGGTGATGTGGTAACGGAACTCCCAGAACCACTTCAAGGAAATGCAAACTGGGTTACTTATCAAATAAGAGATTTAATTGGAGATGTCAGCATTTCATCTACTGGTCCTTTAGCTGTTGGTGTCCTTGGACGAAGTGGAGCAGCAGGTTTTGGAGGTTATTACTCAGGATTTGGAAGTACACCAGAAGATACGAGTATTACCATTTGTTCTAATAATACAATAAATCTATTTGATTCTATAAATGGAAATCCTGAATTAGGAGGAACTTGGACGGTTCCTACAGGTGGTAATCCGATTGTCTCAAATATTTTCAATCCCAATAATAATATCCCTGGTGATTATTACTATAACTTTTCAAAAACTTGTGATGGCACCACCGTTAGTTTAAGCATTAAAATTACCGTTAATGTAGAACAAGCGCCTTTCGTTGGAAATAATAACACGCTTAACACTTGTAAAAATAGTCCAACAACCGATTTATATACTTTATTAGGACCAGGAGCTGTATCCGGTGGAACTTGGTCTCCAGCACTTAGTTCAGGTGGAAGTATTTTCAATCCTGCATTAGATAGCAGTGGAACTTACACTTATTCCATTACAGGAACAGGAATTTGTGATGCTCCCTCGGCAGAAATAGTGGTTAACAATTATGACTTACCTATTTTATATCAAATCTCTGATTTAGAAAATTGTGACGATGCAACTGATGGAGATGATACGAATGGTTTTGTGAATTTTGATTTGACAACAAAAAACAACGATCTTCTAGGCACTCAAACAGGAATAACTATTACATATCACATCTCTCAAGGTGATGCATTATTAGGTCAAAATAGTATTACAAACATATATTCAAACAATAGAATTATCTATGCTAGATTAACTAATTCATCTAATTGTAGTGCTATAAATAGTTTTAATTTAGTAGTAAAAAGATTGCCTATAATTAATAACAATGTCTCATTAAAACAATGCGACATTGATAGCGACGCGGTCACTAATTTTAATTTAACGCAAGCCAATATTTTAATTTCAACAGATAACAGTTATACTTTTTCCTACCATAATTCTCAAAATGGAGCCCAACAAAACAATGATTTTGTAACAAATGAAACCTTTTTTAATGCTGCAAATGGAAGTATTGTATGGGCTAGAGTTCAAAATACTCAAGGCTGTTACAGAGTTACTCAGGTAAATTTAATTGTTTCAACAACAACCATAAATCAAAATTACGTTTTTCCTATTAACGAATGTGATGATTACATTGATGCAAATGACCCCGACTCAGACGGCTATGATTACTTTGATTTAACTACCATAGAAGCTCCAATTAGAGCACAATTCCCTGTAGGACAAACCTATACATTTTCATATTATTTGAATCAAAACGATGCACAAGCGGAACTAAATCCAATTACAAACCCTACTAATTATAGAAATGAAGTTATAAACAATCAAGTTATTTGGGTTAGAATAGAGAGTAACTTATATGAATGTGCTGGTTTAGGCCCATTTTTAAAACTAATTGTAGATCCATTACCAAATGTTAATTTAGGAAACGATTTTACAATCTGTTTAGACCCTTATACCGGACAAGGAAGTAGCACATTAAATGCAACACCGAGTATTCCAGGAAATTACTCCTACGTATGGAACCCTGCAAACCCGGCAGGCAACTCAGCGATTTATAATGTTACTCAAGCTGGAACATATCAAGTTGAAGTAACAAATACTACTACTTCTTGTGTTAATACAGATACTATTGTTGTAACTTTATCTTCAGAACCAGAATCAATCTCAGCCGTTATAATATCACCCGCTTTTTCAAATGGAGCAACTACTATTCAAGCAAGTGTTATTGGTGGCTTTGGTGTTTATGAATACAGTTTAGACGGTATTGTATGGCAATCAAGTCCTATATTCACAAATTTAGAAAACGGTACATATATGGTTTATGTTAGAGACATTTTAGGATGTGGACTATTGGTTACTCAAGAACTAAAGACAATCACCTACCCTAACTATTTTACACCAAATAATGATGGTTATAATGATGTATGGAAAATTGAACTTCCAACAAGTTATGAAGCATCTATTTCTATATATGACAGATACGGAAAATTGATAAAAAAATTAAATAGTCTAAATAATGAAGTTTGGGACGGCACCTATAATGGAAATTTATTACCATCAACTGATTATTGGTTTAGAGTTGAATACACAGAGAATAATGCAAAAAAAGAGTTTAAATCACACTTTAGCTTAAAACGATGATCTCAAAATCTGGAACTATAACAACTTCAATATTAAATCAAGTTGCTACAATAGAATTTTCACACCCTGCTAGTAATTCTTTTCCAAGCACATTACTACAGGAATTAACGGATGAAATTAATACTTTAAGCAAAAACGATTCCGCTTCTATAATTATTCTAAAAAGTTCAGGCACAGGTGCGTTTTGTGCTGGAGCCACTTTTGAAGAACTACTTTCAATAAATAACTACGAAGACGGAAGTAGATTTTTTTCCGGATTTGCTAATGTAATTAATGCTATGAGAAAGTGTCCAAAACTTATCATCGGCAGAATTCATGGAAAAGCTGTTGGTGGTGGAGTTGGTTTAGCTGCTGCATGTGATTATTCTTTTGCAACAACTAAAAGTGAAATCAAACTTTCTGAAATAGCTATTGGAATTGGTCCTTTTGTAATAGAACCTGTAGTTTCAAGAAAAATTGGAAAGATGGCTATGGCAGAAATGACGCTTAATCCAACCGTTTGGAAAACATCAAATTGGGCATTTGAAAAAGGATTGTTTTCTGAGGTATTTGAAACAATAGAAGAATTAGATTATAGACTAAATCAATATGTTACTGAAATTTCATCCTACAACAAAGAGGCTTTGAATGAAATGAAAAAAGTACTTTGGGAAGGAACAAATCATTGGGACAGTTTACTTTATGAAAGAGCTGCCATCTCTGGACGATTAGTCTTGTCAGATTTTACAAAAAACGCATTAGAAAAATTTAAAAAATGAGAAGTTTAATTCTTTTTTTACAACAAGTAAGCGTGGAGCAAAAATTAAAAAATGCTCCAGACAGTCAATATCAAATAGGAGTTCTAATAGGTTCTTTTATCCCGTTTATTGTACTTGCAGTAATAGCATATACCCTCTACTATAGAGCAAAAAAGAAAGAACAAAATTTAAAATAAATCAAAATGTCAAACATAAGAATTACCAAACAATTTAACTTTGAAACAGGCCATGCACTTTATGGTTATGACGGAAAGTGTAAAAACGTTCACGGCCATAGTTACAAACTATCTGTTACCGTAATCGGAAAACCTATAAAGGATACTTCAAATGTAAAATATGGCATGGTGATTGACTTTGGCGATTTAAAAAAAATTGTAAAAGAACAAATTGTAGATGTTTTTGATCACGCTACTGTTTTTAACAAAAACACACCTCATATAGAGTTAGCTCATGAATTAAAATCTAGAGGACATGATGTAATTTTAGTTGATTACCAACCTACTAGCGAAAACATGGTAATTGATTTTTCTAATAAAATTAAAAATCTTTTACCTGAAAATATAAAACTACATTCTTTAAGATTACAAGAAACGGAAACTTCTTTTGCTGAGTGGTACGCTTCTGATAATGAATAAACTACTTTCAATGAAAATCTATTTCGCCTCCGATCAACACTTTGGCGCTCCAACGCCAGAATTAAGTTTTCCAAGAGAACAAAAATTCATTCAATGGTTAGATGTTGTTAAGCAAGATGCTGATGCAATCTTTTTACTTGGCGATTTATTCGATTTTTGGTTTGAATACAAAACTGTTGTTCCAAAAGGATTCGTTAGAGTTTTAGGCAAATTAGCAGAAATTAAGGATTCTGGTATTCCAATTTATTTCTTCGTTGGAAATCACGATTTGTGGATGCACGATTATTTTCAAAAAGAGTTAAACATTCCTGTTTATCACGATAATCAAGAATTTACCTTTAACGGAAAAACTTTCTTAATTGGTCACGGTGATGGAAAAGGCCCTGGCGATATGGGTTATAAAAGAATGAAAAAAGTGTTTACCAACCCGTTTTCAAAATGGTTATTTCGTTGGTTACATCCCGATATTGGTGTAAAATTAGCCCAATACTTATCGGTAAAAAACAAACTGATTTCTGGAGCAGAAGATGTAAAATATTTAGGAGAAGACAACGAATGGTTAGTGCAATATTGCAAAAGAAAACTAGAAACCAAACATTATAATTTCTTCGTTTTTGGTCATCGTCATTTACCTTTGGAAATCGAACTAAAAGATAATTCTAAATACGTAAACTTAGGCGATTGGATTGGTTATTTCACCTATGGCGTTTTTGATGGCGAAAAAATGGAGTTGAAAGAATTCAAAAATTAAATCGTTTCCAAATCTTTTTCAATATCCAATTCTCTGAATTTTGGTGAGGCTACAGCTGTAACTCCCACAATACCCAAGGTCATCATTCCACCGAAAACAACCGCAGGAACCACTCCCATAATTTTGGAAGCCAATCCACTTTCAAAAGCACCTAATTCATTTGACGAACCTACAAAAATTGAATTCACAGAAGATACACGTCCGCGCATGTGATCAGGTGTATAAATTTGAAGAATGGTTTGACGAATTACTACTGAAATTCCATCCGTAACACCACTCAAGAATAAAGCTACTACAGATAACCAAAAGTTAGTTGATAATCCGAAAACGATAATACAAATTCCAAATCCGAAAACAGCTAATAATAACTTTTTACCTGCTTTTTGATGTAATGGAATGGATGTCGAAATTAACATCGTAAGCAAACCACCAATAGCCGGAGCTGCTCTTAAAATTCCGAATCCTTCCGAACCTACTTTTAAAATATCTTGTGCAAAAATGGGCAATAATGCAACAGCTCCTCCAAATAAAACCGCAAACATATCAAGTGAAATAGCATTTAAAATAGGTTTTGAACTAAATACAAACGACAATCCTTCTTTCAAACTTTTGAAAATCGGTTCGCCTAATTTTGGATTTAAAATCGGTTTTCTTTCAATTTGTGTCAATACGACTAAAGCCATAATCACACAAAAAACTACAAAAACCAATGACCAAAACGCACCCATCCAACCAATTGCAAATCCAGCCAATGCTGGGCCAATTACAGCCGCCACTTGCCAAGTAGAACTGCTCCATGTAGCTGCGTTAGGTTGCTCTTTTTTAGGAATAATCAATCCCAATAAACTAAAAACGGACGGAATTAAAAACGCACGGATGATTCCTCCCACAAAAACTAGAGCGTAAATTCCGTACAAAATAGTGTTTTTGGAAAAAGAATCGATGAAATTCGGATGCACTAATAAACACATCAAAGCACTGATTGTTGCTAATCCAGAAAAACATTTGATTAACAAGCCTTTCTTCTCATTTTGATCTACAATATGTCCAGCAAACAACGCCATACTTATGGCTGGAATAATTTCCATTAAACCAATTAATCCCAATGATAGTGGGTCTTTTGTGATGCGATACACTTCCCACTCAATCAATACAAATTGCATCGACCAAGCCAAAACAATAAACAATCGCATGGCTAAAAACCAGCGAAATTCGGGTATACGTAAAGATGAAAAAGGGTCTTTTTTAGCCATTTGAAGTATTGATATCGCGTAATTGCAATTGCAAAGTTACAGTATCTTTCCATTCATTTTCTTCCAAAGAGAAAATTGCATCAAATTTATTTTTGTTGGCAACCAAGTCTAATTTATTTCCCAATCCAAAACCAATAGCTCCAAAGGATTCCGAATTTCCTTGTTTTACGAATACTTTCAAATGTTCGTTATCGGAACCTAAAGTCTTCGCATAACCTGAATCAGTCAATCCTTTTGCTAAGAATAAAGGCGTCATATTTTCAGGTCCGAAAGGTTCGAATTGTTTTAATAATCGCATTAACTTCCGATTGATTTCGGATAATTCGATTTCGGCATCGTATGAAATTTCCGGAGTTAATAAATCGGGATGAATGGTTTCTTGCACCACTTTTTCGAAAGCATTTTTGAAATTTTCGTAGTTTTCTTCCAAAAGCGTCATTCCAGCGGCATACATATGTCCACCGAATTGTTCCAAATGTTCCGCACACGCTTCCAACGCATTATAAATATCAAAATCTTTTACCGAACGCGCTGAAGCTGCTAATTTTTCACCACTTTTTGTAAAAACAATAGTTGGGCGATAGTAATTTTCCACTAATCTTGAAGCTACAATTCCAATAACACCTTTGTGCCAATTTTCTTGGTAGACAACAGTTGAAAATCGTACTTGCTCGTTGTTTTCTTCAATTTGAAGTAAGGCTTCTTTCGTAATTTGTTTGTCTAATTCTTTTCTATCGGAATTATGCTGCTCGATTTCAGAAGCAAATTGTTCGGCTTGGTCTAAATCGTATTCCGTTAATAAAGCAACGGCTTCGTTTCCGTGTTTGATTCTTCCAGCGGCATTGATTCTTGGTGCTACAATGAAAACCACATCCGTAATCGTTAAGACTTTCTTCTTTACATTTTGAATTAATGCTTTTATTCCAGGTCGCGGATTCGAATTAATCACTTCCAAACCAAATTTCGCCAATACTCGATTTTCACCATTAATCGGAACAATATCAGCCGCAATTGCAGTCGCTACCAAATCTAAATATTCTACCAAATCTTCAATCGTTTGATTTCTATTTTCGGCTAAAGCTTGAATCAATTTAAACCCAACACCACAACCACACAATTCGTCATACGGATATGAACAATCTTCGCGTTTTGGATCTAAAACCGCAACGGCATCGGGCAAAATATCGCCAGGTCGGTGATGGTCGCAAATGATGAAATCGATGTTTTTTGCTTTGGCATAATACACGTGGTCAATTGATTTGATTCCACAATCCAAAGCTATAATTAAGGAAATATCGTTGTCTTCTGCATAGTCAATTCCCATATAAGAAATGCCGTAACCTTCTGCATATCTATCAGGAATGTAAGTCGTAACATTCGGATAAAAACTACGTAAATAGCTCGAAACTAAGGAAACAGCGGTTGTTCCATCAACATCGTAATCTCCGAAAACTAGAATATTTTCGTTATTAGCAATTGCTTTTTCGATTCGCGCCACAGCTTTGTTCATATCTTTCATCAGATACGGATTGTGCAAATCGGCTAAAGTGGGACGGAAAAAGGTTTTGGCTTGTTCGAAGGTTTCAATTCCTCGTTGAACTAAAAGTGTTGCAATAGTTTCATCGACTTGAAGGGCGCTCTGAATGGCTTGTACTTTTTCTGGATTTGGCTTAGATTTTGGATTCCAACGCATAGTTTAATTACGAATTAAAAATTATGAATTATTTTATTTTATTTTGGCTTATATAATTGAATGACAAAGGTATAAATATTTTTTAAACCTGACAGGTTTTCGAAACCTGTCAGGTTTAATTTTACAACTTATGATAAAAAATCGCTACCTCAACTTTTGCAAATTGACGGAACATTTCCATAAC
>NZ_JAIWOF010000022.1 GCF_020217025.1 Flavobacterium sp.
GCCACAATATTTTTCTACGGATAAATTCACGGCTTTTTCTAGCTTTTTCTCATCTAAATTATTGCCGTAAAAATGATAATCTACTTTTACTTTGTGATACGTTTTTGGATGTTCCTCAGTTAATTCGCCAGAAGTTACAATTTTGAAATCGGCTACTTCTAACTTCATTTTTTCCATTAACGAAGCAACGTCTAATCCTGTGCAACCCGCTAAAGCTGATAACATCAACGCTTTTGGACGCAAGCCTTTACCTTCGCCTCCGTTTTCAGGCCCAGCATCAATTGAAATGACATCGCCACTAGGGTTAGTGGACTCAAATTGCATGTTACCTTTCCAGGTGGTAGTTATGTTGTGTGTTTCCATAGTTTAATTTTTTTCAAATTTAAGCAATTTCCTTTTTTGTAACAGAAAAAACGCTTTTTCGTTTTCAATATATAAACAAAAAAATATAATAAATGAAAATCGTTAAATTTCACGTCAGTAAAATCAAACCAAATTACAGAAGTATTAAAACATCAAAAATAAATGACTGCTTTGATTTTAAAATTATTGGCTTTTTAAGCTATCGAAAACATATTAAAAATGGATGGACAGTAAATTATGTAGAAATATTTCTTATCACTAATTTTATTAAAAAATGGGAGAAACTAAAATTAGACACGAAAGCAACAATTATAGTATCTATTATATTAACGCTAATAAGTGTTTTGTAAATTTTACTTCAAACTCTTCCCTCCCACAACCACGACAATCTCCCCTTTCGCTGGTTTTACTTCAAAGTGTTTTAAAACTTCTTCAGCGGTTCCTCTTACGGTTTCCTCGTGTAATTTTGATAATTCTCTAGAAACTGAAACGGGTCTATCTGCACCGAAGTATTGTACAAATTCGGCTAAGGTTTTATTTAATTTGTGTGGCGATACATAGAAAATCATCGTGCGATATTCCTCTTGTAAGGCTAAAAACCGGGTTTGTCTTCCTTTTTTATCGGGTAAGAAGCCCTCGAATACAAATTTATCATTAGGCAAACCGCTATTTACCAAAGCGGGTACAAAAGCAGTTGCTCCTGGCAAACATTCCACAGCAATTCCGTTTTCCACACAAGCGCGTGTAAGCAAAAATCCTGGATCGGAAATCGCTGGAGTTCCTGCATCACTAATTAAAGCAATAGTTTCGCCTGCTTGTAAGCGCTTGACCAAATTTTCAACGGTTTTGTGTTCGTTGTGCATGTGGTGACTGTGCATGTGCGTAGCAATTTCGAAGTGTTTTAGCAATTTTCCGCTGGTGCGTGTATCTTCAGCTAAAATCAAATCGACTTCTTTTAGTACTTTAATCGCACGAAAAGTCATGTCTTCTAAATTGCCAATTGGCGTTGGAACTATGAATAACTTACCCATTTATGAAAACTTTTTCTCTACAATTTCCATGAAACGCGTTTCGAACTCTTCAGCACCTTCCCAATTGTTATAATCAGGTTTTACGAAATCATCTACGAAAGCTTTTGCTTCTTCAAAACTATCAAAAGTATTCAATTGCGAAACTACACGGTTAAAATCATCTGAACTTCCGCCAAATAATTTCTTTTCAAATCCAATTCTATCATTTAGGCCAAAAGTAATGGCTTTGTTTAATCTGTCATTTAACGAACTGATTTTTGGTTCTTGGCTTACTTTCTCAAAAGTTGCTTTGACTTCTTCCTCTAATACTTTTGGAGTTTCTACAACAGGTTCTGGTTGAACTTCTGCGATAACTTCTTCTACAACAGGAGTTGGCGCTTCAAAAACAGCTTCTACAACATTAGCTACCTCAGCTGGAACATCTTCCACTTTTACAAAATCCAATTCTTGGTAATCGTGCACCAATAAATCTTCAAATGAAATTTGTTTCGCTGGTTCTTCTGTTTTTGGATTTTCGACAACTGGTACTTCTTCGATAATTTCCTCTTCAATTGGTTCTTCTTCCATTGAAGTAATCAATACTTCCTCCTCTTCGTCTTCATCATCTTCAACGATTAGCTCAGCCACCACAATTTTTTCTTCCTCCAATGGAGTTGCTGGAGCTTTTTCTTCCGCAACTGGAGCTTCAACCACTACTTCCTTTTCAGGTGCAATTTCTTCCACAACAGGAATTGGTTGTTCAAAAAAATCGGCTTGCTTTTCTTCTAATTTCGCTTCCAAAACTTCTTCTGAAATTTCGTTTTTTACCAATTCGAAATTCTCTTCATAAAAGCGTAAAATCGTTAATTGATCGTACAAATTTTTAGCTTCTTGCTGCAATTGAACGGTTTCTGAATGGTTTTTTAACTTTAAAATTCGGTGGGCAATACTGATTAATTCAGCGCTTACTCTTTTCTTCATAACTTTATTGGATGGAATTGAATATATCGATACTTTTTTAATAATTTTGTTTTGATTACAAATGTAACAGAAAATAATTTTTAACGTACGAAAGATACAAAATGTTTCTCGAAAATACCGTAAATCAACAAGAACAATTTGGCTGGATTGAAGTAATTTGTGGCTCCATGTTTTCGGGTAAAACCGAAGAATTAATTCGCCGCTTAAAACGCGCTCAGTTTGCTAAACAAAAAGTGGAAATCTTCAAACCGGCTGTCGATACACGATATGACGACGAAATGGTGGTTTCGCACAATCGCAATAAAATTCGTTCTACACCAGTTCCTGTTGCTGAAAATATTAGAATTTTAGCACAAGGTTGCGATGTCGTAGGTATTGATGAAGCGCAGTTTTTCGACGAAGAAATTGTTGCCGTTTGTAATGATTTAGCCAACTCGGGAATTCGAGTAATTGTGGCTGGATTAGATATGGATTTTAAAGGAAATCCGTTCGGACCGATGCCGGCGCTTATGGCTACTGCCGAATATGTTACTAAAGTTCACGCGGTTTGTACGCGAACTGGAAATTTAGCCCATTATAGTTTTAGAAAATCGGATGATAAAAGATTGGTAATGCTTGGTGAAACCGAAGAATATGAACCATTAAGCCGTGCCGCCTATTTTAAAGCTATCCGAGAAAACATGGAAGTGAAAGATGTTGAAATTGTAAACAAGCAAAAAGACGATAATCAATAAATTGAACCTCAACCTAACTCATATTATTTCGTTTTGTAAAGGCGTTTTTCACGGAAATTCGACTGAATTTACCGCAAGTCATATTTCGATTGACAGCCGTTCGTTGCAAAATGGAAGCAACACTTTGTTTTTTGCCATCAAAGGACAAAATCACGATGCGCATTTGTATTTGGAAGAGTTGATTGCGAAAGGCGTTCGCTATTTTGTAGTCGAATATATTCCAGAACATTTATACGAAAAAGCGAATTTCATTATCGTTGAAAATTCGTTGAAAGCATTGCAACAAACTGCGATTGGCTATCGAAAGCAGTTTGATTTTCCATTTGTGGGAATTACCGGAAGCAACGGAAAAACCATCGTAAAAGAATGGCTGAATTTCTTGTTGAGTCCGAATCATTTGATTGTTCGAAATCCGAAAAGTTATAATTCACAAGTCGGCGTTCCGTTATCGATTTTAGCGATTGAAGGAAATTACGATTTGGGAATTTTTGAAGCTGGAATTTCTCTTCCGAATGAAATGTCGAATTTAGAAAACATCATCCAGCCGAAATACGGCATTTTAACGAATATTGGTTCGGTTCATGATGAAGGTTTTGCGAATCGCGAAGCCAAAATCAAAGAGAAAATCAAACTTTTTGAAAATTGTTCCGATATTTTCTTGGAAAAAAATACTGAAATTGAAGTTTTACTTTCAGAGAACAGTCAAAAACATACTTGGAGTTTTACCGATGAGAGTGCGAATCTTTTCGTTTCGAAGAAAAACGAAAATGGCAAAACTGAATTAACTTTCAAAAACACAACCAACACGTTTAGTGTAAATATTCCGTTTTCAGACGAAAATTCGATTGAAAATGTAATTACTTGCGTGAATTTCATGCTGTTTTTAGGCGAAGAAATTGCATTTATTCAAAATCGAGTTGCCGAATTATATCCAATAGAATTAAGACTTCAAGCCAAAAAAGGCATCAACAATTGTTTGGTCATCGACGATAGTTATTCGGTGGATTATCAATCGTTGAAAATTGCGTTGGATTTCTTGGAACAACAAAAATTACACGATAAAAAAACGATTATTTTATCCGATATTTTCACCAGTGGAATTGCGGTGGAAACACTTTACAATCAGGTAAAACAATTGCTTTCGAAAAATAAAATCGAGCGTATTATTACCATTGGTGAAACCATCGGAAAACAATTGAACGATTTACCGAATGTGATTTCGTTTGCCACTACACAAGAATTTTTACAGCAATTCAACACGCAATCGTTTCAAAACGAGACCATTTTAGTAAAAGGGGCACGAGGATTCAACTTTCATGAAATTGTGGTTTTATTGGAAGAGAAAAATCACGAAACCATTTTAGAAATCAATCTCGATGCGATTAGTCACAACCTGAATTTCTATAAATCTAAACTGAAACCGGAAACCAAAATTATGGTCATGGTTAAAGCGTTTGGCTACGGAAATGGCGGTTACGAAATTGCAAAATTGCTCGAACATCATAAAGTCGATTACTTAGGTGTAGCTTTTGCCGATGAAGGTATCGAATTACGAAAAGCTGGAATTACAACTCCAATTATGGTTTTAAATCCCGAAAATAGTAGTTTTAGAGCTATGATTGCCTACAATTTAGAACCTGAAATTTATTCGATTACGGGTTTACAAGCGTTTTTAAAAATTGCCCAACACCAAAATATTTCGCATTATCCGATTCATATAAAATTGGATACGGGCATGCATCGTTTAGGATTTGAACCACATTTGATTTCCGAATTGTGTTCCTTACTAAAAAACAACAATTTTGTTAAGGTGAAAAGTGTGTTTTCGCATTTAGCTGCGAGTGACGACTTAGAATTAGACGATTTCACGAAATTGCAATTTCAACGTTTTGATGCAATGTATTCCGAATTGGAAAAAGTATTGCCTTCAAAACCGATTCGTCATATTTTAAACACATCTGGAATTTTCAATTATGCTGAAAAACAGATGGAAATGGTGCGATTAGGCATTGGTTTGTATGGCATTGGAAATTCGGAACAAGAATTGAAAGCGTTGGAAAATGTAAGCACTTTAAAAACCATCATTTCCCAAATAAGAGAAGTTTCACCAGAAGAAAGTATTGGTTACAGCCGAAGATTTCGAGTAACACAAAAAATGAAAGTCGCTACGATTCCGATTGGTTATGCCGATGGCATTCGAAGAGCTTGGGGCAATGAAAAAGGGTTTGTTACCATCAACAATCAAAAAGCGTCCATTTTAGGTTCGATTTGTATGGATATGATGATGGTGGATGTTACGAATATTTCCTGTAAAACTGGAGATGAAGTGATTGTTTTTGGAAAAAATCCAAAAGTAACCGAAATGGCGAGTGTTATTGGCACGATACCTTATGAAATCCTGACAGGAATTTCACAGCGCGTGAAACGAATTTTCTTCAAAAATTAACATTTTGTTTTAAATTTTGTATATTCGTTATACTAAAACAAAAAACTAACTCTTAAAATTAAAAACTATGGGAATGATTTCAGAATTTAAAGATTTTATTGCAAAAGGTAATGCAATGGATTTGGCTGTCGGAGTAATTATTGGAGCTTCATTTGGAGCCATTGTCAACTCTTTGGTTTCCGATGTAATAACTCCAGCATTATTAAACCCAGCCTTAAAAGCAGCTCAAGTAGAAGATTTAGCTGGATTAAAAACCGATGGCGGCATTTTATATGGTAAATTTTTAGCAGCTGTAATTAGCTTCTTAGTTATTGCTTTTGTTATCTTTTTAATGGTAAAAGGAATCAACAGCATGAAGAAAAAAGAAGAACCAGCTCCAGCGGCTCCAGCAGGACCGACACAAGAGCAATTGTTAGCTGAAATTAGAGATTTATTAAAAAAATAGTCGATACCGCTACATTATATATTCTAACTAAACCCCGATTCGTCGGGGTATTTTTTTTAGAAACTTGTTACAAATCAAAACTTTTGTTATAATTTCATCAATATTTGCTAAGTCGTTTGAATATTCTATATTTTTGCATCATTAAATAACACACACAATGAGAGTAGCCGTAGTAGGCGCTACCGGTATGGTAGGCGAAATAATGCTTCAAGTATTAGCAGAACGTAATTTTCCTGTAACGGAGTTAATTCCAGTTGCTTCTGAAAAATCAGTAGGAAAAGAAATCGAATGGAAAGGGAACACCTACAAAGTAGTAGGTTTACAAACCGCTGTAGATATGAAACCTGAGATTGCTTTGTTTTCAGCAGGTGGAGAAACTTCTTTAGAATGGGCTCCAAAATTTGCTGCTGCAGGAACAACCGTAATCGATAATTCTTCTGCTTGGCGTATGGATGCTACTAAGAAATTAGTCGTTCCAGAAATCAATGCATCAGTTTTAACTAAAGAAGACAAAATTATTGCAAATCCAAACTGTTCTACGATTCAAATGGTAATGGCTTTAGCTCCTTTACATGCTAAATATGATATCAAACGTATTGTAGTTTCAACTTACCAATCCATTACGGGAACTGGGGTTAAGGCCGTACGTCAATTAGAAAACGAATATGCAGGAATTCAAGATGAAATAGCTTACAAATATCCAATTCATAGAAATGCGATTCCTCAATGTGATAGTTTTGAAGAAAACGGTTACACCAAAGAAGAAATGAAATTAGTTCGTGAAACACAAAAAATCTTAAACGACAAAACTATTGCGGTTACTGCAACTGCAATTCGTATTCCAGTTGTTGGCGGACACAGTGAAGCGGTTAACGTTCAGTTTGAAAATGATTTTGATGTGAATGAAGTACGTGAAATTCTAAGTAACACGCCTGGTGTAACAGTTCAAGATAATTTAGATACGTTTACTTATCCAATGCCGATTTACGCACAAGGAAAAGACGATGTTTTTGTAGGTAGAATCCGAAGAGATGAAAGTCAACCGAACACCATCAACATGTGGATTGTAGCCGATAACTTAAGAAAAGGAGCGGCAACGAATACAATTCAAATTGCGGAATATTTGATTGCAAATAATCTAGTATAATTTTAGCCACAGATTACAGGATTGAATCCTTTTGAATCCTTTAATCCGTGGCAAAAAAATAACCACGAACTAACGAAATAGGTCATCAAAACTTAAAAATTCGTTAATTCGTGATTTGTTTTTTTTGTTTCTTTCTAAAAACATATCTTTGTGATGGTGAAAAAGAAATTATTACATATGAATTTGTTTTTGATGCTTGCAGTATTATTTGCTGTGAGTTATCAGTCTATTCATACTTTTTCGCACGATCATCATTTAAAATCGGAATGTTGTGATGATTCGCATCATTTGACTTTTAAAACTTCTGAAAAAACGTTTACTGAAAGTGAAGACTGTCCCGTTTGTGATTTCAAATTTGCGGCTTTTCTTTCACCAGAAGTATTCCATTTTGACTTTATTCCTTCGTTTTACGAAATTCCGTATCAATTCAACAGTAATGAATCTTGCATTACGTTTGAAGGAAATTCGTTCTACCTTCGTGGTCCACCGGTTTTTATGGCTTAAATAATTTCGCTTTGTTTTCTAAACAAGGTTTATGTTGCTGTATATCAAAATGATGTACATGTATTGCTGTATTATTTATCAAATAAAAACAAATTAAAAAATGAAATATCTTTTCAATATACTACTGCTATTGTCATCGATAGCCGGTTTCTCGCAATTCAAAATAAGCGGTTATGTTACCGATGCAAACAACCAAAAATTATCTGGTGTTATTGTACATATCGAAGAAAATAATTCGGAAACTACAACCAACGAAAACGGTTTTTATCAATTTTCATCGTTACCAAAAGGAACTAACAAAATTATTTTTCATTTATCGGGTTACGAAACCAAGAGTGAAATCGTAATGAATAACGGAGCCGAAATCAAATTGAACGTAATTCTTACCGAAAAAGAACAACATTTAGAGGAAGTAATTGTTTCTACTTTATACAACAAAATACAATCGCAAAATGTGATGAAAGTGGAGCATGCTTCGGTAAAAACACTAAAAGAAAATGGCGCAACTTCGCTTATTGATGGAATTGCAACTATCCCTGGAGTTTCTCAGATTTCAACAGGAAATTCTATTGGAAAGCCTGTAATTCGTGGTTTAAGTGGCAATCGTGTTTTGGTGTATTCGCAAGGGGTTCGAATGGAAAATCAACAATTTGGCGAAGAACATGGTTTAGGTTTAAACGCTGCCGGAATTGAAAGTGTAGAAGTCATCAAAGGACCAGCTTCCTTATTATATGGTTCTGATGCTTTGGGTGGCGTGGTGTATTTTAATCCGGAGAAATATGCTTCTTTTCAAGAAAAATCAGCTGATTTTGAACAAAAATATTTTACGAATACACAAGGAACTTCAACAACTTTCGGGTTTAAAGCATCGCCATCCAACTTTAAGTTTTTGGTTAGAGGAAATTACACATCGCATGCCGATTACAAAGTTCCGACTGGTGACAGAATTATAAATACGCGTTTCATCGAGAAAGATTTTAAATCGGGAATTGGGTATTCCAATTCAAAAATTTCTACCGATTTTAGATACAATTACAACAACTTAAACTTAGGTTTACCTGAAGAAGATTTAGAAAATTCAGGTTTCCGAAATCCACTTTATCCAAAACAAGAAGTAGATAATCATGTGTTGAGTTTGAACCAGAAAATCTACTTTAAAAATTCGAAATTAGAAGGTGATTTTGGCTATTCATTAAACGATAGAAAAGAACTAGAAGCGCCCAATGAAATTGCGTTATTTATGAAATTGAAAACTGCGAGTTACAATGTGAAATACTATCTTCCAAAAATGAGCCGTTGGGAAAGCATCATTGGAATTCAAGGAATTGATCAAACCAATACCAATTTCGGAGAAGAATTGTTAATTCCAGATGCAAATGTGAAAGATTTTGGTGCTTTTGCTACAACCAATTACACTTGGAACTCGAACATTCTACAAGCGGGAATTCGTTATGATAATAGAAAAATCAACACTTCCACTCACGGAATTGAAGGCGAAGAAGGCTATTTTGAAGCTATTGACAAACACTTCAACAGTTTCAACGCTTCTTTAGGTTACAAAACCAATTTATCTAGTTATATTTCAACCCGAATTAATATTGCTTCTGGATTTAGAGCTCCGAATTTATCCGAATTGACTTCAAATGGCATTCACGAAGGAAGTAATCGTTATGAGATTGGTAATTCTGAATTAAAAAACGAACAAAATTTTCAAGTGGATTTGAATTTGGAATACAAAAGCGAACATTTTGAATGGTTTGTAAACGGATTTTACAACCACGTAAACAATTACATTTACATTACACCAACAGGTGCCGAAATTGACGGAAATGACGTGTACAATTATGTGCAAAACAACGCCTATTTGTTTGGTGGAGAAGCTGGAATTCACTTTCATCCACATCCGTATGATTGGTTACATTTTACCAGTAGTTTTGAAAGTGTTACAGGAAAACAAAACGACAATTATTTACCATTAATCCCAGCGAATCAATGGAAAAACAACATTCGTATGGAATTTGAATCGTTTAAATATTTAAAAAACGCTTATCTATCCTATTTCTTCAATTATACTTTTAAACAAAACAATATCAACGAATTTGAGACTAGAACGCCAGACTACTTGTTGATTAATTTTGCTGTTGGCGGAAAAGTAACATTGGGTAAAACCGCTTTTAATGTAAATTTAAACGCTAATAATCTTTTAGACAAAACGTATACGAATCACTTATCAAGATTAAAAACAGACGGAATTAACAATATGGGACGAAATATAATTCTGAGTTTAAATTTTGATTTATAATTAACAACTCTTTATAATCCTTTTGAATATCTTTGTTTTAATCAACTAACCCAATATGAAAAGAACAA